>JACMIX010000087.1 GCA_014380935.1 Gloeobacterales cyanobacterium ES-bin-141
GCGGCGGGGCGGCTATTCTATCTCGAGAATATCTCCGCGAGTGTCAAAGTTGGCGAACGCCAACTCCCTCACCTCCATGTTTTGCTACGCGAAGCCTGCGCAGTGCTTGACATTGCCGAGCCGCAGCTCTACGTCAAACAACACCCGGTCCCCAACGCCTACACTTTCGCGGTGCCAGATGAGCGAGCCTTCATCGTCATTCACACCTCCTTACTCGAACTGCTCACCGACGAAGAAGTCCAGGCGGTCATCGCCCACGAACTGGGTCACCTCAAATGCGACCATGGCGTCAACCTGACGCTTGCCAACCTGTTCGTCCTCGCTACCGGGGCAATTCCCCGCTACGGTCCGTTCCTGGCTCAGCCGTTGCGCATGGCAATGCTCGAGTGGCTGCGTTGCGCCGAATTTAGTTGCGACCGGGCCGCACTGCTCGTGAGCCAGGACACCCGCGTCCTGCTCTCACTGATGATGAAACTGTCCGGTGGTTCGCCATCACTCGCACACAAACTCGATCCCGACGCGTTCCTCGAGCAGGCCCGTGCTTACGAAGAACTCGACAACGACCCGCTCAGCCTGGGTCTCAAGACGGCCGCGACCGCCGAGCGGAGTCACCCCGTACCGGTCTTGCGTGCCCGCGAACTTGACCGCTGGACACGCTCCGACAACTACCGCCGCCTGACGAGCGGGGAGCACTATCGTCCGCTCGAAACCAGCGCCACCAAGTCCGCACCAGGTACGCTAAAATAGCTTGCCGAGCCGGTGTGGCGAAATGGTAGACGCAAACGACTCAAAATCGTTCGCCGAGAGGCATGTCAGTTCGACTCTGACCACCGGCATTGAATATACAAGTAACATGTCAGTTCGACTGTGACGTTCCCGCAGCCCGGCATTGCCGCCATGATGCAGGCTTCTCAGCCACCCGTTTGAGGATGGAGGAAACTTCCTTCGAGGTACTGGCGTGGACAGGTGCCGTGGCTGAATTGCCTGAGGAAACATTACAGACTGTCTTCCATCTCCAGCGGCAACTTCTGGCGGCTGTACACCTGGACAGACAGACGGAATTTCGATTGCTAGAGGCAGTTGGTGAAGTAGAAGCGACCATAGCTGCTCTCACAGCGCTAAGCAACATAATGCATACCACTTCTGCGCGCTACCAAAGGCTCGTGACGTTGCTGCTACGTATCAGTGAGGCGCAGCCCCAGGCAAATTTCGACACGCTGAGTATGATGCTTGATACGATTGTGGCAGTTCAGTCCTCCCTACCTGCACTGCTACGTAGTCTCGAGGAAATTCGGCAAGATTGGAGGCTGTAATGAATAAGGAGCCTTATATTCCACCTCCCGAGGTACGGGAGCGTCTGGTCCGTAATGTGTATCAGGCGGTAGCGGACAGTGCCTATGTGGATGCGATGCTGGACATCCTGATCGTCAAGCTCGAAGCAGAAATCCGCGATAGTCCCGGCGGCAGGTGGCAAGCAACGCGGCAAAAGCAAACATCTCAAGCGGACAAAGAACCGGATTAGGTTTGGGCAGTAAATCCGTATTACCGCGAATAGCTACACCGCTGTTCGACTCTGACCACCGGCACCAATTATTCCTCCTGGATGGTTTGTGTAATCTCTTTGAGCACAACCATGAAGGATGTCCAGCCTTCGTGGCTCTGGACGCGAAGTTCCCCTCCCAGTTGCTTGACCAGCTTTTGTACTAGGGCAAGCCCCAGCCCCGTCCCGCTCTGTGCCCAGGGATGAGCGCTCGGGATGCGATAGAACTTCTCGAAGATATGGGGTAGCTCAGAGGCGGAGATTTCTGCCTGATTGCTGACCTCAAAGCTGGTTACCAATGTAGTGTGGTTTAAATTAGAAAAATCAAGATACTGGCGGATCTGAAAGTGAATATTTCTTTTAGCTAATGTATATTTACAGGCGTTATTGAGTAGTTCAGCCAGGATTCGTCCAAGGCAATTGCTATCTGAGTTAACTGGCAAAGTATCAGGTAAAAGATCAAGCCTGAGAACCTGTTCACGCTCCTGAGTTCGCGATAGAAATGGTTTGACAACTGAGGGTATCCATTCCTGTAAAAGGATCGTCTCTTTGACGGTGGAATAACGGTCGGCCTCCAATCTCTGCATGTCGAGCAAGTCATTGATCAAGTCACACTCACGTGCGCACTCGATTTGCAAAATATCCAGGTACTGCTGCTGTTGTTCTGGGGTAGGGTTCCGCTTCAGCATATAAATCGCTAGCTTCATATTGGAAATAGGAGTGCGAATTTCGTGAGATACAGTGCTCAAAAAGTCGTCCTTCAGACAGTGCAGGCTTCTTAGCTCTTCTACCTGGGAGCGAGCAACCTGATAGAGTCGGGCTTGACGAATAGCAATTGCGCACTGGTTTGCCACCTGCTGCACCAGCCGGATTTCCAGATCGCTGTACGTGTAATCTGGTTGCTGGAATAACCATAGATTGGCTAGAGTTCCCTGATCATCGAAAACGGGACAGACAAGGAGTGCTGCCGGAGGTTGACTGGCCCAGGACCCTAATTGACAAAATTGCACACACTCCAGGTGCGACAGGGATTGATAGAGGACAGGATTGTCCTCCAAAGAAATGACCTGACCGTGATGTGAGGGCCATTGAGATTGCACGCATTCATAATCGATGACCAGTATTCTCTGCACTGGATCATACATGGCGGCGGCACAAGACTTGGCAACGAGTACAGACGTCAGTTCCTGCACAACAGTTTGCAGGATCTGTGTTTCATCCAGGCTGTCACGGACTCTGTCTGCCACCCGTTTGAGTACGGATTCATAGTCGGAGGCTCGTTTCAAATCCCGCGTTTTTTCCTGGAGTTCAGCCGTCCGCTGTTCGACTCGAAGCTCTAGCTCTTCATTTGCCAGCCCAAGAGCAGTGAAGGATGCCTGCAACTGGGCAACCATCTGGTTGTGAGCCCGGGCAAGAACTCTTAGTTCGTTAACGCCCTCTACTGCAACAGTCTGGTCCAATTTCCCACTGGCGATTTCTCTTAAGGCAGAAATCAAGCGAAGGATTGGTTGAGTGATCCAGTATGAACTAACTATCCCTACCACTGTCGCCAGCAATAATGCTCCCAGACATAACAGAATCGTAGTCCGAGTGTTGGCCTCGATACGCTCCATAAAATCGGCTTCCGGGAGTACCACGACAATCATCCAATTCAGCCCGAACTCGTCTGCCAAAGGTGCTATCTGAACGAACTGCCGCTTACCGTTGCTTTCAAAGTCGATTTGACGGTTGTGGCGAATACTGGCTAGATTACCGAACTGCTCATGTAAATACCGAGCCGTTAGACGGGTCACGCGGTCGCGGCTCTCGGTCACAGCAAGTCGGACACGCTTGTTACTCCCTCGGTTGACCGTAAATAACTGTTCAGTCACAGAACTTGCCACGAGATTGCCGGAGCGTTCAATGATAAATGTCTGCCCGGAGCGTCCAATTTTCAGGTCACGCAAAAAATTGCTCAACTGTACCAGCGATATCGTCGCATTCGTCGCCCCGAGCACAGTACCTGTTTTGTCATATAGAGGGCGGGTCGCACCCACAGCAAGTCCCGTCGAGGAAAAATAAGGGTAAATGTCTGTCCAGCCAGGTTTACCCTGCCTGATAGCCGTTGTGTACCATGGACGGCTGCGAGGCTCAAAAGTCGTACTGCTTTGAATGAACTTGACCCGGTTGCCCTGGTTGTCAATCGTATAAGTATGGTAATTACCGTTTGTTGAACGGTCTTTAGCTCGAATGACAAACGAACCATCCCTCAGACGCTCCACCGCGTGGATGTCTCCCTGTCTACTGCCGTAGCCCACTGCGCTCAAAGAGTCAAACAACTGCATCTGCTGCCAGAAGTGACGCTCTAAACTTTTGCCATTCTGCAAAACCAGTTGCCCGGCAAGGACAGCATTGATATTGAGGTGGGTGACGAGTTGAGGCGTTTTTACATAGTCTGAAACATGTTCATGGATACGGGCTGTTACTTCACTCCGCAGCTGAGCCGTGACTTCATCGACGTCTAGCTGACCATTTCTGAGTGAAAGGTATGCTGTGAGTCCGACAGCAAAGACCTGAAGAACGAAAGGCACGATGAGAACCAGACGCAGAGGAGCCCTCACAAGGCTTTTGGGAATTAAGCGTAGAAGGTTTTGTAATCGCATTCGTGCAGCGTTGACCTATAAAGTTGACACCAGAGTCTGCTTGCACAAAGCCGTGTCCGACCCCTCGGTGCCAAGTGTTACTAAGAGCAAAGCTGCCCTTAGCATTCCCTATATTTCTCGTTCCGAATACAATTTCAGCCGCTTTATCAGTCTGCCCCGGCTCTTCAGTACTACACGTCATACCTGACAGACCCCTTCTGAGCCGTTCCTCACGATGACTGGCTGTCGCCACGAAATGCTTTGCGTGCGCGCATGATCTCGTCGTGGTGCTCCTCCGCCCACATCCAGACTCCGCAGAATGCGGCACCCAGGCTATAGCCAAGCTCCGTCAGTTGGTAGTCCACCCTTGGTGGAATAACAGGATGAACGGTACGAGTCACCAGGCCATCACTCTCCATCTGGCGCAGCGTCTTGGTCAGCATCTTCTGGCTCACGCCGCCAACCAGTTCCCCGAGACGGGTGAAGCGTACGATTCCGTGCTCCGCCAGCACCTCGAGAACAAGCATCGTCCACTTGTCCGCCACCCTCTCGATGATCTCCCTGACCAGGGCCTCGAGCTCTGGGCTTGTCTCAGCAGGAGGTACTGAGTGCGCCAGTTTTGCCTTCACTTCCTGTACGCGCACATGTTCTTGTGCCAGCATTTTCTCCATTAGGCCCTCACTCTCCTTTTGGTAAGTATAGAACTTTCAAGTGCCTACTTCCCGCTGGGAAGTAGAGAGTCCAGTATGGGTCTAGGAGATAGGAGCACATAACCATGCAAATCACCGGCAACACTATTCTCATCACAGGCGGCGGCTCGGGTATCGGACGCGCTCTTGCAGAAGTCTTTCACGCCCAGGGTAACCAGGTGATCATTACCGGACGCCGCAAAGAGGCTCTCGACAACACTACAGCAGCCAACCCGGGCATGAAGTCGCTTGTGCTTGACGTCGAAGACTCAGCCAGCATCCGTTCGTTTGGGACGCAAGTGGCCACGGACTATCCAACTCTGAACGTTCTCATCAACAACGCGGGCATCATGCGAACAGAAGACGTACACCAGCAGGACGATCTAGCTGACGCCGAGGCCACCGTGACCACCAATCTGCTCGGCCCAATCCGTTTGACGGCGGCGCTCCTTCCCCTGCTGAAGCAGCAGCCGCACTCGACCATCATGACTGTGTCCTCCGGACTAGCTTTCGTCCCGATGACCGCGACGCCTACCTATTGTGCGACGAAGGCGGCGATTCATTCCTATACGCAATCCCTTCGCCATCAGCTCAAGGAAACCACTGTGGAGGTTCTAGAACTCATTCCTCCCTACGTTCAGACCGAACTTATGGGCGAGGCCCAGGCTAGCGATCCCAATGCAATGCCACTCGAGGACTTCATTGCGGAAGTCCTCGAGATCCTCAAGACCCAGCCCACGGCAAGCGAGGTTTGTGTCAAAACTGTGCATCCGCTGCGCTTTGCTGTCGAGAGCGGTCATTACGACGACGTCTTCAAAGGCCTCAATGATCGGGCGGCGGCTACTCACTGAGGATTGGTGCCAACACAGGGGCACGATGCATCATCCCCCTACTCGCCGGGGAGGAGGCATGGCTATACCTCGATGGTGAGCCGTTTGGCCGGCACTACTGTCCGGCCATTGCCCATCCCGGAAATCGTATACCCTACGAACTGCGCAACGAGTTGCCCTGAGAAGCGTTGAATCAGCAGTTGCAGCAGGGGAATTGCCGCGCTAAACTCCGGCATAGCCAATACTTTGCCGGAGACTCACAGCATGAATTTACGTTCTTTATTACCCAAAATTGTTCTGGGAATGAGTCTGTTGTGGGGTGGTCTGGCGTTGCCCGCGTTTGCGGCACCGATCAAGATTGGTTACAGTGCCTGGCCGGGCTGGCTTCCCTGGAAGGTCGCCGAGGAGAAGGGGCTGTTCAAAAAAAACGGCGTCGATGTGCAGATGGTCTGGTTCGAGGGCTACGCCGAGTCGATTAATGCGCTGAGTGCGGGTAAGCTCGAAGCCAATTCCCAGACCCTCAACGACACTATCTCTCCGGTTGCTAGCGGTGCAAAGCTCAAAGTCGTGCTCACCAACGACAACTCGGCCGGTAACGACCAGATTATCGTCAAGAAAAACATTCGCACCATCCAGGATCTTAAAGGCAAGCGGGTCGCAGCAGAGCTAGGAACCGTGGATCACTTCTTGCTGTTGCTCGGCCTTCAGCTGGCCGGACTGAGCGAGAAAGACATCCAGTTCAGCCCGCTTGAGACCGGGGCCGCCGCCGCCGCTTTTGCCGCCGGTCGGCTCGATGGCGTCGGCGTCTTTGCACCCTTCACGACCAGAGCCCTCAGCACCAACAAGGGCAAAGTCCTCTTCAGCTCCAGGGACTTCCCGGGCGCTATCCCGGACCATCTGGTCTTTCGAGATGAATTCGTGAAGTCCAACCCGGAAGCTGTTCAGAAGATTGTCAAGACCTGGTTCGACACACTCGACTACATGCGCAAGAATCCCTCCGATGCGGTCAAGATCATGGCAAAGCGGGCCGGGGTTACCGACGCGGAATACCGGTCCTACGAGAGTGGAACACGCCTGTTTACGCTTGAGCAAAATCTGTCTGCTTTCGGACCCGAGACCGCCAAATCGACCAACCTGCGCTACCAGTCAAAGCGCATTGCCGATTTTCTGGTCAAGACGGAGCTTGCAACCAAAGTTCCCGACTTGAATGCGATGTTCGATGACCGTTTCATCAAAGCGTACGCCGGACAGAGCGCGGCTGCTCAGCCCTGATTGACCCCGATTTGCTACCCGGGCCCAACCTGAGCAAGTATGATAAATGCACCCTGTTCCTGTCGCCCCTATTGCAGGACCTCACGCTATGCAATCATCTGCGCCCCTGGCCCTGGCCGTATTACTCGCTTTCGTCGTCCCGGCTTCCGTCCGGGCACAGAGCGTCGAATACGACCCGAACGTGACCCCAGAACAGCAATTCAACAGCAAGGACAAGACGTACTCGCCACCCGCCCAGGGCGGTAGCCTCAACTTCAGCAACCTCATCCACCAGAGCAACCTCGCCAACCCCCGCAGTCTCGAGCAGTACGGCCGCGACCGGGACCGTAAGCTCGACGAGGCAATCACCAAATTCCGCGGCCAGAACGTCCGTATCACACCCGAAATTATCGAATCGCCGCCGCCCACGCCTACGCCGTGAAGCGCTTTGCCGTCTTGGGAGCAGGAGCATGGGGCAAGACCCTCGCCTCCCTCATTCGCCGTCAGGGGCACCCCGTCAAGATCTGGAGCCGTTCGGGTCCGCTTGAAATAGCCGAGGTCCTGCACGATGTCGAGGTCGTCGTCTCTTGCCTGCCAATCCGGGCTGTCGGTGAGACGGTCCGGCAGGTTGCGGGAGTAGACCTGCCAGCGGGTACCATCCTCGTCAGTACGACCAAGGGCCTGGATAGCGATACAGTCAGCCCCGCCTCCGCCTGCTGGCAGCACTATCTGCCTCATCACCCCATGGTTGTCCTCTCGGGGCCAAACCTGGCGGCCGAGGTGTTGCGGGGTCTACCCGCCGCAACCGTCGTCGCGGGCACCTCGGAGGAGGCAACCCGTCAGGTTCAGCAGTGTCTCGCTACGGAGCATTTCCGGGTCTATACCAGTTCCGACCTGCGCGGTGTCGAACTGGGCGGGGTTCTCAAGAACGTGATTGCAATCGCTGCCGGGGTAAGTGACGGGCTCGAGCTGGGAGCGAACGCCAAGGCAAGCCTGATTACCCGCGGTCTTGCCGAGATGATCCGGGTCGGGACTCACTGGGGCGGCCAGATGGAGACCTTTTATGGACTATCGGGACTGGGAGACCTGCTCACTACCTGCAACAGCACACTCAGCCGCAACTACCAGATCGGCTACGCGTTGGGGCAGGGCAAAACGCTTGCCCTGGCGCTCAACCAATTGCAGGGCACGGCTGAGGGAGTATACACCACACCCGTCCTGGTCGGTTATGCCCAGCGGGTCGGGCTCGAAGTACCGATTGCCGACCAGGTGTGTGCTCTATTAAATGGCGAACGTCCGCCCGTCGAAGCTTTGATGGCACTGATGAGCAGGCGACTGCGCGAGGAGAGTCATTAGCTGCTCTCCCCGACACCTGATTGCGAGAGTGCTCAGTCCGAAGAGAACTTGAAGTCAATAATTAGATAGCACCAGTCTGTCCGTTGTTGCAGCCAGGCCGTTTGGCTTGACATTCAGTACCTACGAGATGCACTCTGTGGCAAAGTCACGAACGGCCAGATGACCACTAATCCCCCACCTGACCGGCTTGACCGGCTTGAAGAGCTGCTCTTTGCCACCGCCCAACAACAAGCCGCCATATCAGCGCAGCAAGCCATCAACACCCAGGCCATTACAGCCAATACCGAGGCCATTGCCGCCAACCGCCAGGCCATCGCCGCCCTCACCGAGCGCCTCGCCATTGTCATCGAGCGCGTGGATACCCTATCCGATTCAATCGGCGTTATGGTGCCGATCATCCAGGCCATGCGGACTGACATGCAAGTGATGCAATCTGATATCCGGGGCTTGCAGACCGAGAACCGCCGCATACTCGAACGCCTCGAACGTGGACAGGGAGACCAGCCATGAGCCAACCCATGCACATACTCCCCCTGCTTCCGTCCGGCGGCTTCAATGAGGCCGCTCCTTACTGGAGCAGTGAAGCTAGGGACCGAGCTTCAACCGTGCCAGCTCTTCAAAAAAGCCCGGATAAGATACGGTCGCGCACTCCGGGTCCCCGAGCACGGTCGTCCCTCGGGCAACCAGCGCTGCGATCGCGAGACTCATCGCTACCCGGTGGTCGCCGTGGCTTTCCACCTCCGCACCCATAAGTGGATGACCTCCCTCGATAATCAGGCCGTCCGGCAGTTCTTCGACTCTCGCCCCGAGCCGGTTCAGTTCGCGGGCCATCACGGCGATTCGGTCGCTCTCCTTGACGCGCAGTTCCGCCGCGTCGCGGATCACTGTCTTGCCACGGGCACAACACGCGGCTACGGCGAGGATTGGCAGCTCGTCAATCAGGCGGGGTATGACCTCGCCGCCAATCTCGCAGGCTTCGAGGCGGGAGGAGCGTACCCTGAGATCTGCTACTGGCTCCCCACAGGTCGTCCGCTCGTTTTCGATCTGAATATCAGCCCCCATACGCCCAAGTACTTCCAGAACCCCAGTGCGGGTCGGGTTGATACCCACACCGTTGAGGAGCAGTTCGGCTCCGGGCACGATGGCAGCAGCAACCAGCCAGAAGGCAGCTGAACTGATGTCGCCGGGCACGATGATCTGCTGCGCGCTCAGGCGGGCGGGACCCCTGAGTGTCACGGTGGTGGTGTCCGGGCAATAGCGAATGTCGGCCCCGAAGGCCGTGAGCATTCGTTCTGAGTGGTCCCGGGAGCGCGCGGGTTCGCGGACGGAAGTTTCACCCACAGTCAAGAGACCGGCGAGCAAGATGGCCGATTTGACCTGGGCCGAGGCAACTGGCGAATCGTAATGGATCGGGCGGAGGTGCTGGCCTAGCACCGCGAGGGGCGCACGCTTCGCACCGTCCCTGCCCCAGATCTGGGCGCCCATGCGGCTGAGTGGCTCGATGACGCGGCCCATCGGCCGGGTACGGATCGACGCGTCCCCGTTCAAACAACTGAATAGACCCGGTTGGGCACTGAGGATTCCGAGCATCAGGCGCGTCGTCGTACCCGAATTACCGGTGTAGAGAATGTCCGTACTTTCGCGAAGATTACCCAGTCCCACACCGTGGACCTCCACCCGCGCACCGTCAATCGTCGATATCTGCGCACCGAGCTGGCGAAAACACTCAGCCGTGCTGCGCGGATCATCCCCCGGCAGGATGCCCTCGATCTGGGTCAGACCCTCCGCAAGCGCTCCCAACATCAAGGCCCGGTGCGAGATCGACTTGTCGCCGGGAACCCTGAGCGTCCCTCTCAGGCATTGCGCCGCCGTCAGTGCCACGGATTTGAGCATCGCCAAGCCCTAGACTTCGAGCCCGATTGTAACGCCCAAAGCAGCTGCCGGTCTTTAATCGCTACGGGATGACGCCTGGTGCGCTTGTACTTGACCTTGTGCAATGGCAGGCTCCTGGGCTAGCCTGAAGAGGCTGATCCGGGTACTACCCAAGCTATGAGCGAACCAAACCCCTACCGTATCCTCGGCATCTCTGAGAACGCACGCTTCGAAGAGATTCAAGAAGCAAAAATGCATCTCCTGGAACAGTACGCGACGGATGAAAAACGTCAGCAGGCAGTCGAGATGGCCTACGACACCATCCTGATGCAGCGCCTCAAGATGCGGCAGGACGGTAAGATTAAGGTCCCGGAGCGCATCCGCTATCCGGAGCGTACTGTATTTGCCCGTCCGGCTCAGCAGCCCCCTGCTCGTCCGGTCCAGCAGTGGTGGAAGCAATGGCTTACCAATATCAATGTCTCAGATGCGGGCATCTCAGCCCTGGTTTTCGTGGCTATCTGGGCATTGTACGCGGCCCTATCGGCGGGTACTCAGGGAGAGCCGACCTATGCTATCGCCATCGCCCTGTTTGCAGTCATCTACTTTTTGTTTCGTAAAATCCGCGTTTTCTGGCGGGCTATCCTCTATTCTCTGGGTGCCCTGGTCGTTGCCGTCCTGGTTTCAAGCTCCCTGCTTCAGTATTTTCCAGCTGCCGGTGCACTCACAGGAGCAGTGCTGTTTGCCATTCTGTGGATTTCGACTCTGCTGGTGCGCTAGGTTTGATCTTCAGACCTGATGCTCAAAAATACGGCCCGGAATCGCTCCGGCTTACTGAAGCTCTTTCAGAGTTCAGAATTCTCCTTTCTACAAATTTGCTTCTCCTAAAACAGCAGGTACACTAGGTACATGCACCTAGCGACCATCTCTGTTGTGACCCTCGTGGGTCTAGCCGCCATTTCGGTAGGCAACACTGCTGTCCGTGCGGGTCGGCCCTTGCCGTTCGCCATTGCCGAACTCGCCAAGCTGTCGTGCCTGACGATCTTCTGGTTCACATTCTTTCACGTCCTCAACTCTTGATCGCGGCGCCCAGAGGTTGAAAGTTGGCGATCCGGCCGAAGTCGAGCGGGTCGAGACTGGCACCGCCCACGAGCACCCCGTCGATTTGAGTCTCCGCCATGATCTCGTCGATGTTGGAGGGTTTGACCGAGCCTCCATACAGGATTGAAACCGGATGGTTGCCGAGGTGAGAGCGGATCTCGCCAATCACCCGGTTAGCCTCCCCGGCGGCACAGGTGTCACCCGTCCCGATGGCCCAGATGGGTTCGTAGGCGATGATGAGGCGCTCGAGGTCCACGCCCTGCAAGCCTATGTCCAGCTGGTTACGAATCCAGCTTTCTGTCTCACCCTGGGTGCGGTGTTGCTTACTCTCACCCACACACAGAATGGGAGTGATTTGGTGAAGCTGAGCCGCCTTGAGCCGCAGGTTGACCGTCTCGTCCGTCTCGTTGAAATATTGACGGCGTTCAGAGTGACCGACAGTGGCGTAGCGGACATTCAGTTCGACGAGCATCGGCGCGGATATTTCCCCGGTGTAGGCACCCTCCGGCTGCCAATGGACGTTTTGTGCCCCGACTTCGATGCGGGTTGAGGTGTGTTCGGTAAATGTGTTGAGGCAGGTGAAAGGTACACACAGAATAATCCTGCGTGCGGCAGGGGTCTGGTCGATCAGAGGCAAAAATGCTTCTAGATACGTCCGCGCCTCCATGCGGTTCTTGTACATCTTCCAGTTGCCAGCAATAACCTGTTGGGGCAAAGTCACTCCGTCCTTTTCGTCCGAATCGAAAATGTCTCCTTAGTGTATCAGCCCTGCGAGAAACCATTCGCGCCGAGGGTACGCTGAGGAGTGTCCTGACTCGGAACGTACATGATGTCTGCTGATCCCACCCTGTCTAACTTGTCCGTGCCACGCATGGGCGTCCTTGAATCGACACTGGCCCCACGTGCGGGCGGCCCTTCGGACCTGAGTCTCGAAGGGCTCGTCCGCCAGGCCAAGCAGGGCACTGCCTCCGACGTTCACCTGTGTGTGGGAGAAGCCCCGCGCATGCGCATACGCGGTCTGATCGAGACCACCACGCACCCGGTCACGACGATTGAGACTTTTTACCGCTGGCTGCGGGAAGTACTTACTCCCGAGCAGATTGCCACCTTCGAGGCCACTAAGGAATTTGACACGGCGATCATGTACGACGGCCTCGCCCGCTGCCGGATCAACCTGTTCTACTCGCTCCTGGGTCCGGCGATGGTAATGCGGCTGGTTTCACTTGAGATTCCCAGTCTTGAGCAACTGGCTCTACCCGATGTACTCAAGACGATTGCCCAGTCCCACAAGGGGCTCGTCCTGATTACAGGCCCGACTGGCTCCGGCAAGTCCACCACCCTTGCCGCTATGCTGCGCTACATCAACGAGAACTTTGCCAAACACATCATCTCGATCGAGGACCCCATCGAGTACGTACATAGCTCGTGCCGCTCGATCGTTCGCCAGCGCGAGGTCGGCGAGCACACCTTGCAGTTCGAGAACGCCCTGCGGGCGGCCCTGCGCGAGGACCCCGACATTATTTTGATCGGTGAGATGCGCGACCGCATCACCGTGGATATCGCCATCAAAGCAGCCCAGACCGGTCACCTGGTCTTTGGGACTCTGCACACCAACAGTGCCGTCTCGACCATCGAGCGGCTGCTCAACATCTACACGCCCGCCGAGCAAGACTCCATGCGCCATCAGATTGCCGAATCCCTGGTGGCCGTTGTGGCTCAGTCCCTGGTCAGGACGGTGGACGGCAAGCGGGCGGCAGCCCACGAGATCATGATCAACACCGACACAGCCAAGGATTATATCCACCGCGGGGTGGTCGATGAACTCGATCAATTGATCCCGCAGTGTACCTACGACGGCATGCAGACAATGAACCAGGCTCTCTACGATCTGGTTCAGGCCGGGCGGGTAGACCCTGAAACGGCAATCGAAAACTCCCCGCGCAGCAACGAACTCGCCCAGATGCTGCGCGGTAAGGTCAGCAACCGCACGGCCCTCGGGATGTAGACTAGACTAACCTCGTGACACACGGGTAGTCTTTGTGAGACAGCGAGAGTCTAACGGAAGGTTTGGTCGCAATTACTCCGAGTCCAAGCGGCACCGCACCCTACGTCTTACGGATACTGCCTGGAAGACACTGGTACAGCTTGCCGAACAGCATCATTTGAGTGTCTCGGACCTGCTTGAGGAGTGTGTGCGGGGACGCCTGGATTCCCTCGCGGGTTTGAGCGAGGTGACAGGGCAGACCGAGCAGGTGGGGGAGGCGCACGACGTCGAGGCACGTGTGCAGGAGCGGACAGCGCAACTGAAACTCACTAACGAGTGCCTCCAAAGAGAACTCGCCAACACCAAAAATCTCGCCGAGGAGCACAGACGTGTAGAGCAGGCCCTGCGCGCCAGTGAGGCCCGTTTCAGACGTCTCGCCGAGGCCAACTCGATTGGCGTAATCTTCGCCAACCTCAGTGGCGATATTACCGAGGCCAATGACGCTTTTCTCAAGATGGTCGGGTATAGCCGCGAGGATCTGTATTTGGGCAAGGTCCGCTGGGAAGACATGACGCCACCCGAGTATGGTCATCTCGACGCGTTTGCACGTAGTGAGCTCAGACAATTTGGCGTAGACACACCCTTCGAGAAGGAATACATCCGCAAAGACGGTAGCCGTGTGCCTATTTTGCTCGGTAGTGCTTTGCTAGAAGGCTCCCTGCACGAGGCGGTCTGTTTTGTGCTCGACCTCACCGAGCGCAAGCAGGCCGAGGAGCACCGCCTTACCCTCGAGAGAACCAGACAACTAGAAGTGCAGATGGACGAGTTGCAGAAGCTAGACCGGCTCAAGGACGAGTTTCTGAGTACCGTCTCCCACGAGTTGCGCACCCCCATGGTCAATCTCAAACTAGCGGTCCACCTGCTGGAGCATGCAACCTGCCAGGAGAAGCGAGAACTCTACTTGCAAATCCTCAAAAAAGAAAGTTCACGCGAGATTGATCTGATCGACAACCTGCTCGACCTGCAGCGGCTAGAAGCAGGAGCCCGGTTTCTGCAAAGCGAGACAATCACCCTCAAGACCTGGTTGCCCGCCCTCGTCGAGCCTTTCTACTCGCGGGCTCAACTCCACCGCCAGACTTTCACAGTCGAGGTCAGCCCTACCCTCGACACCCTGACCACGGACCGCATCGGCCTCGAACGCGTCATAGCCGAACTGGTCAACAATGCCTGCAAGTACACCCCACCCGGAGAGACTATCGAGGTCCGGGCAAAATTCGCCGACTCTTGCTCGCATATCGAACTGAGCGTCTGCAACTCGGGCGTACAAATAGAAGCGGAAGAGTTGACGCGCATCTTCGAGAAGTTCTACCGGATCGCCAGCACCAATCCCTGGGAGCAAGCAGGGACAGGACTGGGCCTGGCGCTGGTCAAAAAGCTAGTGGAGCAGTTGAACGGCACTATCCGGGTCAGGAGTGAAGCCGGACGGACAACATTCACCGTGGAATTGCCATCGGCACCACCTCTGTGAGGCTTTACAGGCTGCCGGTCCGGCCCGGGGACCTGATTTGCTCGTACTTGCGGCGGTACTTTTCGTAGAGGCGCTTTTGGCGGTTGGCAAGGTCGATCTCGCGGCCCTGAATATAGGCCATCTCAACCCGGCTGGTAATTTCGAGCGGGTCTCCCGTAGTGACGAGCACGGTTGCATCCTTACCGACATCGATAGACCCGAGCCGCGCTCCCATACCCAGGATCTGGGCCGGGTAGAGCGTGATTGCCTTGAGCGCTTCTTCTTTGGGTAGACCGTAGGCCGCAGCCATGCCTGCCTGGTAGGGCAGGTTGCGGTCGTGGGGGGCCGCAAAAGCGCTGCCATCGTTGGCAATGCAAAAACGCACGCCTGCCTTTTGAAGCTTGAGCGGATTGGTGAAGGGGGTGTCGTAGGCCTCCCAACGCCGTTCGGGCAAGCTGAGCACGGAGCTGATGATCACCGGGATATCCCGTGCCTTGAGCAAGTCCGCCACCCGCCAGGCATCCTGACCCCCCACCAGCACCATGCGCAGTTGCTCGTCTGCCGTCCACTCGAGGGCAGCCTTGATCTGCTTGATCTCGTTTGCGTGGACGAAAACGGGTATTTTGCCCTCCATCACGGCCGTCATCGCCTCCCAGCGCAGGTCGGTCGCCAGGGGATTGCCCCGGGCTGCCGCCTGCTTGCCGCGCAGGTAAGCACGGGCGGTGGCGAAGGTATCGCGTAGCTGTCTGAGGCGCTTGTCGAGGTCAACCTGCTGGTCCTCGGGGCTTTTGGGAAAGCGGGGATCACGGTTGATCGTCATCTGGGGCCAGAAGACGTGCAGGCCGACCGGGGCACTGAGAGTCATGTCCTCCCAGGTCCAGCCGTCGAGTTTGATGAGGGCGGAAGTGCCCGCGATGCCCGAGCCGGGGTTGTCATCGCCGCCCCCAACCGGTTGGGGTACGCTCAGGGCGGTCAGGATGCCGTTGGCGCGCGCGACCGGTAACAATTCGCTGTCGGGATTGATTGAGACCTCGGCCCGGGCATTCGGGTTGACGGCACCCGGTTCGCTGGTATCGACCGTGGCCCGTACGGCCCCGATTTCAACCAGCCCGAGCACGGTATTGGGTGAGATCAGGCCGGGATAAATGTGCTTGCCCCTGACATCGACTACTTGCGTACCGCCGGGTAGGGGTAGATTGCGACCAACCGCCCGGATTTTGCCCGCATCCATCAATACCTGAGCATCTTCGAGGGTCGCACCGCTGACGGTGTGGACGGTGCCGCCGCTCAGGACAATCGGGTGGTCCTGGGGAGGGGCCGGTATCTCCTGGGAGGCAAGCACTCTACAGGTCGTGATCGTGCTGAGCGCTAGAGCAATTGTGATGATTTTTGCCATCGTGGTAGATGGACTGGTACTCAAGCGCACGGTAGGTAGAGCCCGCATCAGCAGGTTTAGGGGCATCGGTTTTGTCCTCGGGTTTAGGTGGGGCGCTCAGTACTTTTTGACGCTCAACTAGAGCTTTCTGAATCAGCGCTTCGCGTTCGCGCGCGTTCGAGTCGCGCATCTGGAGGTCCCGGGCCTGATCAAAGTACTTGCGCCCGTCGATCCAGGTCTGCTCGGCGTGGCTGTAAGTCGAGAGCGGATGTCCGCTCCAGAGAACGAAGTCCGCATCCTTGCCCGCTTCGAGCGAACCGACCCGGCGGTCGATGCGCAGTTGCCGGGCGGGGTTGAGGGTGACGAACTTGAGGGCTTCTTCCTCGCTCACACCACCGTACTTCACCGCTTTGGCGGCCTCGGTATTCAGACGTCGGGCCAGTTCGTTGCTATCGGAATTGAATGAGACGACGACCCCGGCCTGGTTCATCAACGCCCCGTTTTGAGGAATGGCGTCGTAGACCTCGAACTTGTAGCCCCACCAGTCGCTGAACGATGAGCCGCCCGCACCAATCTCGGCAATGGCGTCCGCGACTTTGAATCCTTCGAGTACGTGTTGAAACGAGCCGACGCTGATGCCCATTTGTTTGGCCAGGCGGGCAAACATCAAGATCTCGTCCTGGCGATAGGCATGAATGTGTACCAGACGTTCGCCGCGCAGGATTTCGAGTACGCTCTCCATCTGGAGGTCGCGCCGGGGCAGCAGGGTGGTCGCACCACTGTTGAAGCGTTTCCAGCTCTGCTCGTAGTCGCGGGCGGCCATGAAGTTATCCCGAATCAGCTGCTCGACGCCCATGCGCGTCTGGGGATAGCGGGTCGTGAACTGCTCCCCCCAGTTGGCCTGCTTGACGTTCTCGCCCAGGGCAAACTTGATACCGGGCTTTGCCCCGGCGAACTTGAGACCCTCCGGGGTCTCGCCCCAGCGCAGTTTAATCACCTGGTTCTGACCGCCAATCGGGTTTGCCGAGCCGTGCAGAATGTTGGCGGTCGTGAGCCCCCCGGCCAGTTCCCGGTAGATGCCGATGTCGGTCGCGTCGAGTACGTCCCCGATGCGCACCTCGGCGGTGATGGCATGGGTTCCTTCGTTGATGCCCCGGCTGATGGCCGTGTGCGAGTGGGCATCGATGAGGCCCGGGGTGAGGTGCTTGCCGCTGCCGTCGATCACCGTTGCCTCCGCCGGTACGGCCAGGTTCTTGCCGGTACGGATAATCTTGCCCTTCTCAACCAGCAGATCCTGGGCATCGAGGCGTCCTGCCGGGCCGCTCGTCCAGATGGTTGCGCCACGTACGAGCAACACTCCCGGCTGGGCGGGGCGCTCCTGCATGCCAAAAGCCCCGGCGGGATACGTACTGGGTACTTCACCGGCAGGTGTGGCCTGCTCGGCGGGCTCGCTCGGGGACGTGAAGCGGGCTGTGCGTCGGGCCGACCAGGTAAAGACCTGGCCGTCCGGTAACTGCCCACTGCCGCGCAGGGTATCGACCTGGACGTCAGCCGCAAGGCGCACTGTCCCCCTGGTCTGTCCAAAGGTCATAGCCGGGGCAAGTAGAATTAACTGATCCTCGCGAATCGAAGCGCCGAGGTCCTTTGCCGCGCCGAGGGCCGCTTTGAGTTTGCCGACCTCACCGCTAATTTCCAGGGTCGTCCCGGCGTTTGCTCCCGACCAGGTAACCGTCCAGGTCCCGCGGGGGTCAACCTCGCGCGCCTTGTCCGTCTCGTAGTACTGGCCGTCCACCCAGACAGTGAGGATATTCGCCCGCGAGGCAAACAGGTCTCCGTCCGCAACCACCAGGTTGGCAACTTTACCGGGCTCAAGGGTGCCGTAACGGTCAGCCACACCGAACAACCGGGCTGGCGTGGTCGTGAGCGCGGCGAGCGCCGCATCTTTGCTCAGACCGCTCCGGACTGCCTTGCGTAGATGGGTCCAGAACATCTCCTCCGGTTTTTTGAGTCCGGTGGTGCTCAATGCGAACGGAACACCCGCACGAGCAAGCCAGACCGGATTACTGGGGGCATCATTCCAGTGCTGGAGGGATTCGAGCGAGACATCGAGCGCCTTCTCGGGAGTTTCAATCTCCGGGACAGCCGGAAAATTGAGCGGCAGAACTACCGGTAGCCGACTGGCGACGAGTTCGGGCAGCATACGGTACTCGTGGCCGTTGCCCAGCAGCCAGGCGTTGAGTTTGAATTCTCCGGCGATACGTGCTGCCCTGAGCAGATCCAGTTCGTCCTCTGTCTCGAAGACCACTGCCGACCGGCCTGCTAGAGATCTCCCGAGTGCGTCAAGGGCAGCATTCGCCTCAGGCCGGTCGGTGGATTGTTTTTTGTCGGCAGCCTGGGCTTTCGCGTACCAGTCCGCGTCCAGAAATGTCTGGCGGATGAGGGCAATCGTGCCCATCAGGGAACCCGGATAAGTGGCCTCCCGAAAACCACTCTGCTCGAAGGCAATGTGCTGGGCGACCAGCGGACGAACGACCGAACGGTTGGGCTCATCCCCGCTCAAGTTGACCAGGGTACTGGTTCCCCGAAAGATGCCCCGGGCCGGTACGACCAGGGCTGAGGTAAACCCGAGTGAGCGCCACTTCTCGGTCTGCTTGCCGTCCACGACCAAGTAATCGCGGGCGTTGCGCTCAGGGGTTACCCGGCCGTTCCACGAACCTGTACCAGGTCTGGGTTTTTTGTCGCCTGCGGGTGTAGCTCGCGGTGCCTCGGATTCAGCGGGTTTGGGCACGAGAGGTTGAAGTTCCTTGGGCAGGTTCAGAGTCGAGTAGCTATCGATGAAGCCCGGATAGATCGTCCGCCCCTCCAGGTTCCAGATGCGCGCGTCCGGGGGGGGCGGCTGGTTACCCACAGAGCTGACCAGTCCGTCGCGCAGTACGAGTGTGCCGTTTTCGATTGTTTTGCCCGGACCGGCGACGATACGAGCATTTACCAGCGCGTGGACACGGGGGCTATTGTCGTGTAAACCCTGTACGGGAGCGGTCTGGGGTGGGAGCGCCAGGGCGCGGGGACACATACTGAGTACACCCACAGCACAGGCAAGCAGCAGGTACGGTCCAAATCTGTAGTGCATAAAAGCCAGGACGGATGAGCCGCCGCAGATTATAGCCTACTGCCCTGAGGGCAGAAAGTTTGGTACCAACCAAACCCCCTTACCACCGGGCTGACAACGGCTACAGGTCTTGCCTGAGCGGGACCTGCTCGCGCAGGACGGCCATTTCTTGCAGCGACGCAACCAGGCGCACCCTCAATCTCGATATCAAACCCCGGTTCAATTGGACAATCCACTCGGCATTGACCCAGAAAGCCGGGCAACGGACCCGCCCGCTCACGATCGTAGACGCACCCTCAATGCGAAAACTTTGCGGGTAAAGCGTCATACCCTTACACTCTTGCCTGAGATAAGTGGCGATTGCCTCACGACCACAACTCCGTACATCCATCGGCGCAATCAGACAGCCTGTCTCCTCGAATAGAGCCGACACCTCATCAAGGTCGAACCGATTCAGAGCCTCGAAATACTGATAAATCGCGTCTGCTACGCCACCAGATGCGAAAGGCCGGGCAACCACTTGTGAATTCATAAAAGGCTGACTTTCCTACTACGTGAGTATGAACGGGAGCGCAACAAAGCCTGCACTCCCGCTCTTTACTTGGGCTTACACAACCCGTTCGATCGTTTCTTTGCCCATCCGAGCAGCAATATCTTCGAGGAAGGTAATCTGCTGTTCGAATTCGAGTTGTTTGAGTGTGGTCAGGTTCTGCTGGGAGATGTCTGAGAGCTTATAGTCGTCGGGTATACCGATGACATCCTTGCCCATGCGCTGGGCAATCACGTACCAGACAGCGAGCTTATTTTTGTCGGTGAGCTTGCCGTATTCCACGCTTATAGGGCTGTCATCACCCTGAACAATTGCCCGCTGGGCCTCGAGTTGCTGCGCGCCCTGGGGCATTGCATCAAATTCCCGGAAGAATCCGGCCGCAAGTTCGAGGTCAGCTGCACCCGGGGCTGCCGGGGTCACCGATTCGCCCATCGCTTCGTATATGTAGTAGAAGACACCGAGCTTGTCATCCACGGACAGGGAGTCGAATTGGTCAAGGGCCTGCTTGACCGCGTCCGAACGTACATCATCGGAGTTCGGGCTCGTGTCGAGTGTCTTGTCTGCTATTTCGGAAACTTCAGAGCCCGAGATAGCAGGTTCGCTTTGAGGGTCCATACTCGCCATTGCCTGTCCACCACCAGGATTGGTTGGGTTTGCCGATGGCTGCTCGAGTTCAACACCCTTTTCGTAGGCTTTATCAACAATGTCAGAAATCTTATCCGTGTTTTCAGCCTGTGCGTTATCAGTCATGATCCATGCGCCTCATCGTAACTGGACCCTTTCAAGCTATAGCGAAACGAATCGTCATCCTTCCTCCTTAGGTAAGATGAGATTTTTACACTTCGCTCCGAGTCTCATCCAGGAGTCGGTGGGCTGAGTCCAGAAACCTATGCCTGACAAGATAGGTATCGACGCACAACTCCAACCAGTCACGCAAGTAGCGTTCATCGGGGTGGTCGTGCTCCCCGACCGAGTTGTGGGCCTTTTGCCTGTCGATCAGACCCAGGGCACAGCGTACGGCCAGGATCTGGATCAGCGTGAGGATGTCCTGCTCCTCTTCCCGAGATGCCTCACGGATGTCCACCAAGGCAAGCACCGCTTCCCAGGGAGTGATCACACAGGTCAGCTCGCCATGAATCGGAACAATTCGCGGGTGAAACCCGCTCAGGTTGTCGAGTGTAGTGTTCATGGGCTTTCTCGGTCTTGCAGGTCGAGGCTAGTCTACCCCCATGCGGACGCCGATCTACCTAACCCGGAACGCGTACGGAGTTGAGGGGAACTGTCCCTACGTGCATATACCTACCGGGGGCGTACCGCGGACTTGGCCTCACTGCGAGCCTTTAAGTACTCGAACACGGGTGGGAGTAGAGACACGATGACCACGACCGCGATCACGATGTGGATATTCTTCTCGATATTGGGAATGGCGTTTCCCAGAAAGTACCCACCCAGGGTCATGCTGGTGATCCAGCCGACACCGCCAAAGAAGTTGTATAGAAAAAATTTGCGGTAGTCCATGCCGGCGGCACCGGCGACAACCGGCGCGAACGTACGCACAATCGGTACAAAGCGGGCAATGACAATCGTTTTGCCGCCGTACTTTTCATAAAACTTCTGAGCTTTGAGCAGGTGATCTCTGGCAAAGAACAGAGATTTCTCGCGGGTGAAGATACGCGGCCCGGTTGAGTGGCCGATCCAATAGCCAACCGTATCACCGAGTACCGCTGCCACACATAGCAGCCCAACCAGAACCCAGATGTCGAGTAACCCCGTGGTTGCTACCAGCACCCCGGCACTGACGAGCAACGAATCGCCCGGCAGGAAAAAACCGATCAGCAGGCCGGTTTCCGTGAAGATAATCGCGGCAAGAATCGCGTACCCACCCCAACGAATCAACTCATCAAAGGAGTACAGCTGTTGAAAAAATTCAATAATGGCTTCCATACAAAGATCTGAGGGATACGGTTTCATCCTACCAGCTTGCCAAGCCAGTCCCGGCATCCACATCTCCACTCGCAGGTGAATATTTTAGGGAGTGCTCAATACACGGGTATGTTATTTTCTTTGGCTATGCTATCCTCTTTGGCTGAAGGGGGGTATTCTCGCGTAGCTCGGGAAGAATAACCGGGGCTATTCGGGGATTCCAAAGCTGGGGACCGTCACCGGGGGATGTCCGGGCGGTCCTTTTTATTTGCGTAGTTGTACGGTCTTGTCACCAAAGAAGATGCCCCGGCGGACCTCGACATTTAGAAGTATGCCAATGTCGGTCTGCGCGTACTGCCCAGCCTCCACTCGGGTGGCAAGTTCTCCTTCAGGCGTTGCGAACTCCAGATAGTAGATGGGCTCCGGAGCATCATCGCGGGTGCGCTCGGTCCGCACGAATTTATCGCTCACCGGGGCGTTACCCTCCCAGAGCGTACGCGCGAGCAGCACGTTCGCAACCGCCATGGCCACGAAGCCAAGTACTACGGCGAGCAGAAACTTCTGAATGCTCGAGGTCAACTGTTATAGCCGTGATTTGGCTTCGCGATGCTCAAGCCAGGTACGCAAATGGATTTTGCTCGAGATGTAGGGCGGGAACTGATAGTGCTCAGCCAGTAACCAGGCAACCAGGAACAGGTGGGCTGTAAAGGTGAATGCCGTCCACAACATCGGCAAGAGAGTTGACGAGGGCAAAGGCGGCCAGGACCGATAGGTGAACCAGACAAGGGTTGGCGGAAAGACAATCAGCGCGAGCCCCACGACCCAGATAACCAGGGTAAGGTCAAAGTCTTCACGGTGGACGGACTGCCACTGACGCCCGTTCCAGCGCCAGCTGAGTGGTTGGGAACTATCCTCGACGCGGACGGTGTTCTCGTCCATGTCCGCAGTAAAGATGTGCCGACAGAAATTGCAAGCGA
>JACMIX010000088.1 GCA_014380935.1 Gloeobacterales cyanobacterium ES-bin-141
GAAATAACACCTCGGGCTCGTGCATCACAGATGCCCCGAAGGCGACCCGCTGCTTCCAGCCCCCGGGCAAACTGCCCGTCAACAGGTCGCGCTGGTCTTCGAGGCCGCAGGTGGCGAGTACCCAATCGATTTTGTCCTTGCGCCGGTGGCGCGGGATGCCGTAGACACCGCTGTAAAACTGCAAGTTCTCGAGGATAGTCAGGTCGTCGTAGAGGGTAAATTTCTGGCTCATATACCCGATGCGGGCACGCAAAGCACTATCGCGCAGGTTGTCCGAGAAGCCGGCCAGGGAGACTTTACCCGTAGTGGGAGGCACAAGCCCGCAGAGCATTTTGATGGTGGTCGTCTTGCCCGCTCCGTTTGCACCGAGCAGACCATAGATTTCGCCGTAGCCGACCTGGAGGGTGACGTCCTTGACGGCCTGAAAAGTCCCGAACGCCTTGCTCAGACCCACGGCCTCGATAGCACTTCCGGGGGCCTGAGTCGTGCGTTGCCTGCTGCTGGGAAAAGGAATGCGCCGCGGGTCTGAGCCCTGCTGGCGCAGCCGTGCCACGAACACATTTTCAAGCGTCGGCTCGGCTGCCTCGATCTGTAGCTCCTCCTGCCACCGGTTGAGCACGGAGCGGACGTGTGCTTCACCTGCCCGGACATCTTCGACCAGCACATCAAGCCTGTCTCCGAAGGTCTGCACGTCCACGATTCCCTCACTGGTGGCAATCAGCAACGCCTCCGCCGCGGCAAGTTCCGGCACGCGCACCTCGAGCCGCGCCAGACCCAGGCTTTCGCGCAACTGAGCGGGCGTACCCACCTCGGTAATACGACCCTCGTACATGAGTGCTACCCGGTCGCACCGCTCCGCCTCGTCGAGGTAGGGCGTTGCCACTACCACCGTCACCGACTCCTCAGCCGCGAGTTCCCCGAGTACCTCCCAAAACTCCCGCCTCGATACCGGGTCCACGCCCGTGGTCGGCTCATCGAGCAGCAGTACCCGGGGTTGACCGATCAGCGCACAGCAGAGGGCCAGTTTCTGCTTCATCCCACCTGAGAGTTGCCCGGCCAGACGCTCGCCGAAGCGCTCCAGTCCCATCAAGGCCAGGTACTTCCCACGCCGGGCCTCAAAGTCCTCAGGCTTAACCTCGCGCAGCCCGGCACTGTAGCGGAGGTTCTCATCGATGCTCAAGTCCAGGTACAAAGAAAACCGCTGGGTTAAATAGCCCGTGGCAAGACGGGCCGCGCGGGCCGTGAGGCCCAGCACCTCGACCTGGCCCGAGGAGGGCTCCAGGACACCCGCGAGAATCCCGAAAGTAGTCGTCTTGCCTGCCCCGTCGGGTCCGATGAGCCCAAAGACCTCGCCACGGCCAATCGAGAGGTCGATACCTGCCACGGCCTCGGTCTTACCGTAGGACTTGTGCAGGCCGCGCACTTCAATGGCATCGTCCCTTATGTCTGTAACGATGGTTTGAGTGGTGATCAGGGTCATCAGCCGGTCTCCTGAATCGACGGTAGAAGCTTTGAGGATCTATTCGCGCTCAGGGTCACCCACGAGCACCTCACCGTCAGCCGGCATGCCGGGCTTGGCATACCCTCCCGGGTTGGTGAGCGCGAGCTTCACCCCAAATACCTGCTTGACGCGCTCTTGCTGGAAGTAGATGTTCTCAGGCGTGAAGCTCGCCTGCGGGTCTACTGCAATCACTTTCGCTTCGAGCGGTTGCGTGGGCGCTGAGTCCAGGTACACCCGCGCTCTTTGTCCGACCCGCACCTGCCCTATCTCCCCCTCCGGGATGTATCCGCGCAAGTACACACTCCTCAGGTCGATGAGCGTCAGCAGGGTCTTGCCGGTGGTGACGACCGCACCCGGCTCGACGGAACGGGCCGTCACGATCCCGTCGATGGGAGCTGTGATGGTGAGGTAGGCAAGTTGAGCTTCGACCTCCTGCTTGGCAGCCCGGGCGCTGTTGACCTCGGACTGGGAGCCCGCCAACTCTGAGCGTGACCGGAGGAGTTGCTTGCGCGCCGAGGTGAGTTGGGCGGTGCGGATATCAGTACTGAGAGCGCTGGTACGAGACTGCAACAAACCGCCCTGGTTGGCTCTTACCTGTCGTCGGGCCGCCTCGACTGCCGCTTCTCGGGCCTTAAGAGTGGCCTGGGCAGTTTCGAAGCTCGTCTGGGCCTCATCGAACTGCTGCTGGGAGGTAGCTCCTTCCTTGAGCAGTTGAGCGTAGCGGTCACGTCCGAGGGCGGCCAGGGCCAGTTCCGAGCGAGACTGTGCCAACTGAGCCTGAGCCTGAGCCTGACTTGCCTCGGCCCCGGCGACGGTGGCTTCTGACTGGTCGATGCGTCCCTGGGCCTCGCCCGTGGCCTGACGGACGTTGAGTTGAGCTTCCCCAACCTGGCTCTGGTAGACATCGACTTCGAGCTGGGCCTGGCGCTGGCGCTGCTGGGCTGTAATCAGTCGGGCCTCGGCCCCACGCAGTTGGGCCTTGAGTTCGTCGTCATCGAGGCGGACGAGGAGTTGGCCACGGCGGACGGAGTCGCCCTCGCGTACGGTAATAGCGTCAACGCGGCCTGCCGCTTTTGCCCCGAGGTCGGTCTCGTACCCCTCGATGCGACCACTCAGACGCAGGCCGTCACTCTTGGGTACAGCAAAGAATGAATACCACACTGCTACTCCCACACCTGCAATCAGAAGCCCGCCGACGAGGAAGAGCAAAGGGTTGCGCCCTGTGGGCCTGGAGGAGGTATCCTTCCCGGTGGGGGTTTGAAGGCTCGAATCGGTACGTAGCTGGGTCATAACAAACCTGCGAGAACTACGCTGTACGCCTCAATAATACTAGACCGTCCAGTATGATCAAGCCCTATTCAAGCAACTTTACATAGGGCTCGGCAGGAATGACTTCTCCGCAACCGGGAGTTCAGCTAGACCGTTCAGTATGATTGGAGGCAGTTCTCGCAGCGTGCTTCATGTCCGGTCATTCTCTCAAACAGCCCGATAGCGAATTGACCAACAGGTCCGGGCACCACGTCCCAGGTACATCCAAGTACGAGCAGATTTTGCAAGGGGCAATGCGTGTTTTTCTTCAGCACGGTTACGCCAGTACGAGCATGGATCGGGTTGCAGCGGAGGCAGGTGTCTCCAAACAGACGATCTACAGTCACTTTCAAGACAAAGAGGGGCTTTTCATTGCCCTGATCGAACGGGTGACAACCCGGCGCTTTCAGATCGAGTTCGGACCGGAGCCGTTCCACGGTGAGCCTGCTACTCTGCTGCGCAGGTTGGCGGAGACTCTCCTCTCAAAAATGGCTGATCAGGAGTACATCGCTTTTATTCGCACAGTCATTGCCGAATCGGAACGTTTCCCGGAACTCGCGCAACTGTATTTGCGCACGGTCCTTCAATACGGTATGCACGGACTGACTACCTACTTCGACTCGCGTCCAGAACTTAATCTCCCGGACTCAGAGGCAACGGCCAGGATTTTCTTCGGTTCGCTCGTCGCTTTCGTGCTCGCGCAAGAAGTCCTGCATGGTAAAGAGATCATGCCGATGGAGAGCGACCGCTTAGTCAACAGTCTGGTCCGTCTGGTCCTCGGCTCGGCATAGTCCCAGACCAAACGACCGAAAAGTTAGAAGCTTGGTAGAGTCTTGACTGGGTCAATTGTTATAGAAATTCACCGATCCGAGTGAATTGTTTGGTCCAGGTCAAAAGCATTGCGTTCAATCGCATTAGAGATCGGCAAGTGTCCTGGTATATTGAGTGAAATTTGGGCAAAGCGTGTGAGGAGATTGCGAATAGCCCGGGCATTCTCAAGCTGCCTGTTGGGTGTGTTGTTAAGTTTGTCGGCCGCACCTGGCTGGGCGATCACGCAGTTGACAAACTGGCAGTTCGACCCGCGTTTTCAACAGCTGGCTCTGTTCACGGATGGCCCGGTCCAGCCGAAGGTGTCGGTGGTCGAAAATCCAGCGCGAGTCATCATTGATTTGCCGAGTACCGATCTACTCGCACCGAGCGAAGTTCCGATGTCAGGGCCGGTGCGCTCGCTTAGAGCCGGTCAGTTTGACCCGGAGACAGCCCGGCTAGTACTGGAGATGGCCGAGGGTGAGGCAGTTCCCCGTTTGGATCAGGTGCAATTGCGTCGCCTTGCGCCCCGGCATTGGCTCGTGCAGTTGCCGACCACGGTGCCACCGCCGCCGGTTCCCCTCCCGCGCCCCACACCCGAGCCTCCCGTGCTGACGACCCCGGTACCTCCGGCTGTGGGTCGGGGAGCACAATTGTTCGGTATCGAGACGACTGCCGAGGGCTTTTTGCTCAAGACGACCGGGCCTGTGCGTGCGGACGTACGCAGGCTTGAGGAGCAACCTCCTCGCGTCGTCGTGGACCTCGACGACACGCTGGTCAGCCAGGACTTTCCCCAGCGCAACCTGAGCGTCAACCAGTTTGGCGTCGAGCGGTTGCGTACGGGGCAGTTCCAGGTCAATCCGCCGGTAACCCGGATCGTGCTCGATTTAAAGGACACTCAGGTCACCTGGGAGGCGCGTTATAGTGCCGAACTCGGCGGCGTCATGCTCAAGCCCGCAGGTGTCGCG
Organism: Gloeobacterales cyanobacterium ES-bin-141; assembly: GCA_014380935.1. Taxonomy (GTDB): domain Bacteria; phylum Cyanobacteriota; class Cyanobacteriia; order Gloeobacterales; family Gloeobacteraceae; genus JACMIX01. The sequence goes on from JACMIX010000088.1 coordinate 4,585, forward strand.
ACACCTCCACCCCCGGCTCAAGGACCGGTCATTGCCCTGCGTTCTGTCGAACTGACCCCCGAGGGGCTGGTTTTTACCTCCGATGAGCCTGTACGTCTTGTCACTGGTTGGGAGAATCCAAACGAGTACCGTCTGGTCTTCAACCCGGCCCAACTGCCCGAAAATTTCAGCGGTCCAACTCTCAGTGCCAGTAGTCCCATCAACAACCTGAACATCTCTCAGGTGGACGACCGGACCGTCCTTGCTCTGGTACGTGTCCAGCCGGGCCTGCGCGTGGGTGACCCACGACCTCTCGACACCGAGCGCCGCCGCATTTTGCTGCCGCTGATCAACCAACTCGAGCCCGTACCTTCGACCCAGGTGCCTGTACCACCCGGCAGCAAGCTCCTCGTCCTCGATGCCGGACATGGTGGTCAGGACCCGGGTGCCATCCGGGTCGGTATTCAGGAAAAAAACCTCACCCTCAGTATTGTCCAGCGTCTCGACCGCAAGCTGCGCGAGCAGGGATTCTATACGGCCCTGACCCGCCCGGATGATACGTTCATCTCCCTGGGTGGGCGCGTGAACGCCGCGGCCGCCAATCGCGCTGCTCTATTCATCAGCATTCACATCAATGCCATGGAGCGGCGCAACGACATTCAGGGTATAGAGACTTACTATACTCATCCCAACAGTGCCCGCCTCGCCTATATGCTGCATCGTCGCCTGGTTGAGCGCACCGGCAAGCCGGACCGGGGGGTGCGGACTCGACGTTTGTACGTCACTAATCACACTTCAATGCCTGCTGCTCTACTAGAGGTCGGCTTTATCTCCAATCCCCAGGAACGCGAGCAACTCCTCGATCCAAACTACCAGGACATCATTGCCGACGCGGTTGTGCAGGGTGTGCGTGAGTATCTAGGTCAGTAGACCAACACCTTGAAGAGGGGATTTTTGCAGGTATCGGTCCGGTCTGGGAAATGATGTATCCATTCGCTTGTACACAGGACCCATATGCACTTTCACGAAGACCCGCCCGCCCTGGCCCGACCGATTGGTATTTTTGATAGTGGCGTGGGTGGGCTGACCGTACTGAGCGAAGTTCAGCGTCAATTGCCCTCCGAGTCTATTCTTTACTTTGCTGATACAGCCCATTTGCCCTACGGAACACGTTCTGCCCGGGAGATATGCCAGTACGTGCGCGAAATTCTCGGCTGGTACCACACTCGTGGAGTCAAGCGCGTCCTGATGGCCTGCAACACCAGTTCAGCCCTCGCACTTGATGTCGTTGCACCAGAATTTGCCATGCCGGTTGACGGTCTTATCCTCGCGGCTGCCCGTGTCGCGGTCGGTCAGGGTAGGCGCATCGGCGTCATTGCGACCGAGGCAACCGTGCGAAGCCAGGCCTACACGCGGGCGATCCGGGCTCTGGCACCGGGCATCAGTGTTTGGGAGGTTGGTTGCCCGCGGTTTGTTCCGCTAGTGGAGAGCGGACGGCTTTCTAGCGACGAGACTCGTCTGGTAGCGCGCCAGTATCTTGCCCCCCTGCTTGCTCAGCAGATTGATACCCTGATCTACGGCTGCACGCACTATCCATATCTGGCCCCGGTGCTCGATGAGATTTTGCCCGAGCGGGTGCGGCGGGTAAACCCGGCGGTAGCCGCAGCAGCACAGTTGCGCACGCAGTTGCACAGCTCCGGGACGGCAGCTCCAGCCGACAATGCAGCGCGCTGTGAATTCTGGGTCTCGGGTGACCCGGGCCGTTTTGCCTGGGCCGCACGGACCTGGCTTGGCTACTCCCCGGTTGTTCAGTCAGTGCAACCCTCGCCAACGGCCGTCACCCCTACCTGAGCGCCTACCTGATCCACGGATTGCGTGTACGGGGCTATGATAACCAGAACAATATCCACCGATAGTTTCCGGCGGCCTATCCATGACCAATGCTTTTACGCTCAAAGTAGCTGACATCGTTACAGATGACCCTGCAGTTGTACGTGTCCTTGATCAGGGTTTTGTGACGCTGATTGACTTCATGCCTTCTGGTTATCCATTCGGAGAACCGGTTGAAGATGCCACCCCGGGAGATTTGGCTGTGGTCGCGGCTGCCAGGGTTTCCTACGGTACGGTCTCCAAGGGTGTGGAAGCAGACAAGAAACTTGTCCACTATCTGATTAAACACGGGCATACGAGCCCACTTGAAATGGTCGAGTTCAAATTCCTCATCAAAGCACCGGTGCTGATGTGGTGGCAGCATGTACGGCATCGCATCCAAGAAATGAATTTTCAGTCAGGACGTTACACGGCCTACCCCGAGGATGAGTACTACTTACCGACCAAGTTGCGCCTTCAAGATAAAGTCAACAAGCAAGCCTCAGTCCTGGCCGACTTCCTGAGCAGCGAGGAAGAACAGACTCTCTTAGAAGAGCTGCGTGAACATTACCGGGCGGGTTTCGCACTCTACCAAAAGATGCTGCAAAAGGGTGTCGCCAAGGAGATGGCCCGACTCGCCCTGCCCGGATGGGCTCTCTACCACACAGCCTATGTAAAGATGAACGCCCATGCTCTGATGAACTATCTAGATAAGCGGCTTGACCCATCTGCTCAGTACGAAATTAGAGCTTACGCCGAGGCCATGGAACGCATTTTTGCCCAGAAACTTCCCTGGGTTCACGCAGCCTGGGAGGCAAAGCGGTCAGATCGCAGCTGAATTATTGGTGTCCCTCTTCATAACGCTTAACATTACTTCATGAGTGCTACTTCGGGTGGGCGCAATGGGCTGGTAATAGTACAAGAGATTTTTGAGGTTTGCTGGCGTTTCTCGGCATTTTGCTGATCCCGCTCATTTTGGGGGTCCATACTACGCCTTTGGGCCAGTCATTCTAGAGAATTATGTAATCCTCTTGATATTTCGTAAAGTAACTGGTTTATTGGGATCGTATCTGTTCTCTGAGGAGAGAGAGATGACTGCAACATTAGAACGTCGCTCTTCGCAGGGGTTGTGGGACCGCTTCGCGGACTGGGTCACCTCCACTAACAACCGTTTTTACATCGGTTGGTTTGGAGTCCTGATGATCCCAACGCTGCTTTCCGCCACCATCTGCTTCATCGTCGCCTTCATCGCCGCCCCACCGGTGGACATGGACGGCATCCGCGAGCCCATCTCGGGTTCACTCTTGTACGGCAACAACATCATCACCGGTGCGGTTATCCCGTCGTCCAACGCGATTGGCCTGCACTTCTACCCGATTTGGGAAGCGTCCTCGATGGACGAGTGGCTTTACAACGGCGGCCCTTACCAATTGGTCGTCTTCCATTTTTTGATTGGCGTCTTTTGCTACCTGGGTCGTGAGTGGGAGCTATCCTACCGCCTGGGTCTGCGTCCCTGGATTTGCATTGCCTACTCGGCACCGGTTGCCGCAGCGACGGCTGTCTTCTTTGTTTACCCGATTGGTCAGGGCAGTTTCAGTGATGGCATGCCGCTTGGTATCAGCGGCACGTTCAACTTCATGTTTGTCTTTCAGGCTGAGCACAACATCTTGAACCACCCCTTCCACATGTTGGGAGTGGCTGGCGTATTTGGTGGAGCGTTGTTCAGTGCGATGCACGGTTCATTGGTCACCTCTTCGCTGATACGTGAGACGACCAGTGAGGAGTCGCAGAACTACGGCTACAAGTTTGGCCAGGAAGAAGAGACCTACAACATCGTGGCAGCGCACGGTTATTTTGGTCGGTTGATCTTCCAGTATGCGAGTTTCAACAACAGCCGGACGCTGCACTTCGTGCTGGCATC
>JACMIX010000089.1 GCA_014380935.1 Gloeobacterales cyanobacterium ES-bin-141
ATCTCCGCTTTGCATCGCCAATTTGTTTCGTAGGGTATTCCCGCAGGCATGATAGAAATGTGCCCTGCCCTAACATGCTGCTGTCTTTGATGACCTGTTCCTGTTTGCCAGGAAGCATAAATGGACGCGTGCCCAAATGGAATCGCAACCTTGAGTAAAGGGTTTTTCGATTCTCGAAATAAATTTTGACCTACGCAGGCATGAATGATGTCGACGCTGCCTTGTTGCAGCATTTTATCGTAAATGATCTGTTGGGGATGCGCCCCTTTTGCGTTAAAGAAGGAAGGATTCGGCATTTCAGACATTAAGTGCTATTGTTCAGGGGGCGACAGAGCAGTCTCAAAGCAGGACTTGGCAACCTTCTCAGACATTGCTGTATAGAGAAATGGACTCAGAATTGTGCCCCGATCCAACTTGAACAAAATTGTGCTTTTATTTTACCAGACCTTCTGCAACTAGCTCCTCTTGCCAAGATAGTAGATCTTCCTCCGATTACTATTCCATACTCTCCAAACTCTCCCAAGCGCTGCCCTTACCAATCACCGCCGACAATCGAAAGCGCACAGTTCAACGCTTTTTGATGCTCGATATACTCAATGTCTTCGAGGCCTGGTTCCCGATTGTTCTTACCTATTGAACACCTACTTTCGAGCCGGCTCTACACTCAAACTCGCCTCGACCCTACGACTCGGTGGCACTACAACGTCCTCTCGGTAGTCCTGATCTGGAATCTGGTCTTGCTTTAAGAAACTGCTCCAGAGAAAATGAGAAAAATCCGGCTGTTTTGGAGATGGCCTCCTATCCCGACTGCATCGACACTCTAAGGTCTCGAATAGCGCCGGACATATTCAGGAGCAGTAATCCCACTGCCCAGGAGTGGGTCGTCGAGAGGAGGAGCTGCCACTGTTTGCAAGGGGATGACCCCGGCCCACACCGACAGCCCGAGATCCGCCTCGTCGTCCACTGGCGGACCGGTGCGCACCTTCGCACTCGCCTCGACCAGCGGCAGCGCCAGCACCAGTGTCCCGGCAAGTTCCGCTCGGCTGGGTAGACGTACCTCGGCCCAACGCCCTGGCACTACCTGCTCTGTAAAAGCGCGCAACGCCTCGCTCTTCTGTTGCGGATCGCTGACAGCGCTCGCCCGACCGTAGATGACGACCGAACGGTAGTTCATCGAGTGGTGAAAGGCAGAGCGAGCCAGTACCAGGCCGTCGATCAGTGTCACGGTGACGCAGATGTCCACGCCTCCCTGCAAGGTGCGTAGCATCCGGCTGGCCGGCGAACCGTGGATGTAGAGCATGTCGTCAATCCGACCGTAGGCAGTCGGGATCACGGACGGGAAGCCTTCGACCACGAAGCCGATGTGGCAGACCAGCCCCTCGTCTAGGATGGCGTAGACCGTCTCCTGGTCGTACTTGGCCCGCTTCGGTAACCGTGTGACCGTTGTGCGGTCCGTCTGGGAAAACTGCGTTTCGCTTTGCGGTTGAACGTTGAGTTGAGACATCGTTGTGTACCTCGGGCTGCACCGCTAGACTACGAAGCGAGAGTGGACCCGCACAAGCACCACTTTTGTTTTAAACTACCAGTCCACTTTAGATGCAGCTCGCCATCCACCTCGACAGCACCAGCACCGTCCCCCTGCACCGCCAGCTTTATGAGCAACTGCGGCAGCGCATCCTGAGCGGGCAGCTGCTGCCGGGGCAACGACTGCCCTCGACCCGCATCCTGGCCGAGTTGCTCGCCATTTCCCGCACGACGGCAAGCCTCGGCTACGAGCACCTGTTGAGCGAAGGATACTTGCAGGCCCACAGAGGCTCGGGCACCTGCGTCTGCACCCAGTTGCCGGAGCAGTTGCTGCAGGCGGCATCACCTATCGTGTCCGTTCCATCGATTGGTGGCTCGCCCCGGCTGTCTCGCTACGGCGCGGGCCTGAGCGAGGCGCGGATGTTACTTGGCAAGGTCAGCCCGCCGCCGTCCATCAACTTTCGCTACGGCCCGCCGGCCTTCGACGCGTTGCCGCTCCAACAGTGGCGGCGGCTCCTGACTCGCCACTGCCGCTGTAGTCCCGGCGTACTCGACTACGCGACCGACCCGCTCGGCTACCACCCCTTACGCGAATCGATCGCCCGCTACCTGACCCGGTCGCGGGCCGTCCGCTGCACGGCGGACCAGATGCTCATCGTCAGCGGGTCGCAGCAGGCTCTCGACCTCACCACCCGCCTGCTGGTCGATCCCAGCGATGTTGTGGCCCTCGAAGACCCTGGCTACTTGGGCGCGCGTCACGCCTTCCTTGCCCAGGGGGCTATTCTGCTAGGTTTGCCGGTGGACTCGGAGGGCATGGTGATGGAGCAGCTGACAGGCCAACCGCCAGGGACGGTGAAGCTCGTCTACGTCACGCCTTCCCACCAGTTCCCGACCGGCAGCGTCCTCTCGCTGCCGCGCCGACTGGAACTGCTCGCCTGGGCAAAGGCAAGCAATGCTCTAGTCGTCGAGGATGACTATGACAGCGAGTACCGCTACGGCGGGCGGCCCATCCCGGCCTTGCAGGGCCTCGATCGAGGCGATTCGGTCATATACGTCGGCACGTTCTCGAAGGTGCTGTTCCCGTCACTGCGACTCGGCTACCTGGTCGTGCCGCTAGAGTTGATGCCCGTCTTTGCCCGGGCGCGCTGGCTCACGGACCGTCATTCGCCGCTGCTGGAGCAGTACGTCCTGCGGGACTTTATCGAGGAAGGCTTCCTCGAACGCCACATTCGGCGGATGCGCCGCCTCTACGCCGAACGGCGGCAGGTGCTGGTGGAGACGTTGCACGCGCACCTGGGCAATCGAGCCAGTGTCCTGGGCGAGGAAGCCGGGATGCACGTCCTGGTTCGCTTCCAGACCCACCTGAGCGACGAAGCGCTCGTGGCTCGGGCAGCCGAGGCAGGAGTCGGCCTCACCTCAGCCGCAGCCAACTACCTGCACTCGGACGTGCAGGGGGAGTTCATCCTGGGCTACGCCGACCTAACCCCTGAACGGCTCGTCGAGGGGGTAGTCAGGATCGCCCGCATTCTTGATGCGAAGGAATAATCACCCCTCGCGCAACTTCTCCAGCACTGAACGGTCTTCGAGGGTCGAGGTATCACCACTTACTTCGTCGCCCGATGCCAGGGTGCGCAGTAACCGGCGCATGATTTTGCCGGAGCGCGTCTTGGGCAGGGCCTCGGCGTAGCGGATCTCGGCTGGCCGTGCGAGTGCGCCAATTTCTTTGACGACGTGGGCACTCAACTCCTCAAGCAGGGCATCGGTTGGGGTAACGTGCCCTTCGACCGTGACGAACGCCACAATCGCCTCACCGCGCAATGCGTCCGGACGGCCCACAACGGCGGCCTCAGCGACGGCCGGGTGCGCAACCAGGGCCGACTCGATTTCCATCGTGCCCAGGCGGTGACCGCTCACATTAATCACATCATCTACCCGGCCCATGATCCAGAAGTAGCCGTCCTCGTCACGGCGGGCTCCGTCACCGGCGAAGTAAGCATGGGGAACCTGACTCCAGTAGTTTTGGCGGAAACGCTCGGGGTCCTTGAAGACGGTGCGCAACATCGAAGGCCAGGGTTTTTTGATCACCAGGTAGCCGCCTTCATTGGCGGGACAGGGATTGCCGTGTCGGTCCACGACCTCAGCGACAATGCCCGGAAAAGGTAGCGTGGCGGAACCCGGCTTCGTGGTGGTGGTACCGGGTAGAGGGGTAATCATAATTCCCCCGGTCTCGGTCTGCCACCAGGTATCGCAGATCGGACAGGCCTCTTTGCCGATCACCCGGTGATACCACATCCAGGCTTCGGGGTTGATCGGTTCACCGACCGTGCCGAGCAGGCGCAGCGAACTCAGGTCATAGCGCTCGGGCCATTCGTCACCCCATTTGACGAACGTGCGAATCGCGGTGGGAGCGGTGTAAAAGATGGTGATCTTGTGCTTTTCGATCAGTTGCCAGAAACGTCCGGGGTCCGGCTGGTTAGGGGCACCCTCGTACATAAAGGAAGTCGCGCCGTTGGAGAGCGGCCCGTAGAGGACGTAGGAATGCCCTGTAATCCAGCCGACATCGGCAGTACACCAGTAGACGTCCTGGTCGTGAAGGTCAAAGACCCACTTGCTGGTGATGTGGGTGTAAAGGTTGTAGCCCCCGGTGGTATGGACGACACCCTTCGGCTTGCCGGTCGTCCCCGAGGTGTAGAGGATAAACAGCATATCCTCGGAGTCCATGGGCTCCGCCGGACAATTGGTATCGGCATGCGAGACGAGTTCGTCCCACCAGTGGTCGCGCCCATCCTTCATCTCCACCGGTTGGGCGGTTCGGCGCACGCACACTACGTGTTGCACGCTTGCAACCTGGTCTACCGCTTCGTCTACCCGCACCTTGAGCGGGACAACGGCTCCCTTGCGCCAGCCCCCATCGGCCGTCACGACTACCCTGGCCTCGGCATCGTGCAGGCGGTCGCGCAGGGCATCGCTGCTGAAACCCCCGAAGATGACCGAGTGGGGTGCCCCGATGCGCGCGCACGCGAGCATGGCAATCGCGGCCTCCGGGATCATCGGCATGTAGATGCCGACTACATCTCCCCGACCTACCCCCAGTCCCTTCAAAACATTTGCAAAACGGCAAACTTCCTGGTGCAGCTCTGCGTAGGTGAGTGTGCGGACGTCTCCTGGCTCGCCCTCCCAAATAAGGGCGGGCTTGTCCTTGCGCTCGGTGGCTAGATGGCGGTCCAGACAGTTATAGGTAAGGTTGAGCTTGGCGCCCACGAACCAGCGGGCTGTCGGCTCCTGCCAGTCGAGTACGGTGTGCCAGGGTTCAAACCAGTGCAACTCTTCGCGGGCAAGACCGGCCCAGAAAGCTTCCGGGTCTTTGACCGCACGGGCGTAGAGGCTCTGGTATGCCTCGAAGCCGCTGATCCAGGCATTATGAAATGAGGTCGGAGGCGCAAAGCGCCGGTTCTCCTGCAAGATCGATTCAATCTCAATCTGCGACATGCCTTCCTCCCCCAATGGTCAGCTTGCCTGGACTGGACCTGTCGCGCGACCGAGTGCCGCGGCCAGGTTGGCTTTTTTGCGTGCCCCGGTGTTTTTGTGCAGGATCCCGGAACTGACCGCCTTGTCAATTTTGCTGTAGGTCAGGCCGAGTAGACCCTGTACCTCACCCAGGGTTTCTGCGGACGGAGTCTGTGCGTATTCGCCAAGACGGGTGAGAAACTTCTTGGTGATGGTCTTGATCGTGGATTTGTAAGTGACGTTGCGCTGGCGGTTACGTTCGGCAACCTCTACCCGTTTGATAGCAGACTTAATATTCGGCACAGTCCTCGTTCCTTGGTAATCGGCAATCGTTAATTATAAGGGAAGCCTGGGGGTACGTGACAAGATTTTGAGGTTACGTGACAAGGCCCTCGGGCAGTAAAATCAGTGGCTATACTAGCGCTACGCGATTTGCACATCCTGGACCTGTATGGATCTAGAGGCTCTACACGCCAAGCGCGAACTCCTCTACCGTGAAGTTCGAGAATTGAACGAGCAGCGCCTCGTCCTCGACTACACTCTCAGACAGATGACTGGAACAGATGCACCGGCCTGTCACCGCCGCAGACTCCTGCAAACAGAATTTGACGAACTAACCGCCCGGCTACACCAGCTTTACCAGAAGACCCGCCAATTTACCCATCAAATCGACCAGGGTTTGTCCGAGTAGGAAGGCGTCCGGGATGGCTGGCCAATCTACCACCGAGCCGCAGGGGGCCGCCAGGGGATCAGGTGCCGAACCCTCTTCCCTCCGTGGGCGGCTTCCAGGCGGAAAGCTCACCCGAGGCATGGCCGGTGACGAAGACCTGGTCCGCTGGGTGCCAGGCGATTGCTGCGACCGAGTCAGCAGTTCGGGCGACGCCCAGTGGTTTTGTGGACTTGAGCGGGTTCCAGATGACGACGCTCCCGTCCTGGCCGCCCGTGGCCAATAGAGGGCCACGGTGCTGGAAGGCGAGAGCCGACACCTGTTTGGAGTGGGCAGAAAGCACCCTTGGTTGCTGGCCCGACGGACCACGCCCCGAAAAATCCCAGACCGTGATATCGGGGCCGCCGCCGGTGGCAAGTAGCCGCCCCCTGCTGTCCCAGGCGAGTTCGCGCACCTTGACCGAATAGCCATTCATCTGCAGATCTTCGCCGGTCTCGCTCTGCCAGACATGCACCGAGGCGTCCTGGCAACCGCAGGCGATGTGGGTGCCGTCGGGGCTCGCACTCAGGGCGATGAGTGAACCCCGGTACTCGAAGATGTCCACTGGCTGAGCTTTAAGGGGGGCGTGCAGACGGACTTCCCCGTAGCAACTGCTCACGAACCGCTTCAGGTGCGACTGCCACAGCAAACCTGAGACGGTGCTCGCGTGGGGCGGATCGGCCACGTATAGCAAGGTGCCCTCCGCCGTCCAGAACTTTAGATGGCGACCGGCGGCGGTGGCCAGCAGGTAAGGAGCATCGCTCCAGGCCACATGCTCCACCCAGGCAGATCCCCCTTCGAGGACAGCCACCTGGCGGCCGGTGGTGGGCTCCCACAACCGCACCATCCCGTCCTGGCCCCCCGTCGCCAAAAGCCGGTCAGCCGGGGACCAGGCAAGGCAGAGGGTTCCCCCGGCATGGTCCAGGCGGTGCAGGGCGGCCCCCGTCGCATCGAGCAGGACCACCTCCCCGGAAGCTGCAGCCGCGGCAAGGTAGTTTCCATCAGTGGACCAGGCAACGGCGACCACAAAGTCGTCGATTTCCATGCGCCAGCGGGGTGCCAGGGCGGGAACTTCCTTCAGTCGAGGCATGCGGCGAACCCTCTTTCGAGATCTTCGCGGTCGAGGTTGCGGCCGATGAAGACTAGCTGGTTGAGGCGCTCTTCGCCTGGTTTCCAGGGCCGGTCCAGGGTGCCGTCAAAGAGCATGTGCACCCCCTGGAACACGTAGCGGAACTCTTCGCCACGCAAGTTGAGGATGCCTTTCGTCCGAAAGATGTCAACGCCCCGCTCGCGCAGCAGGCGGCTCATCCAGGCGCTCAGCCTTTTCGGATCCACCGTCCCGGTCCGGGCGATGCCAACGGAGGTTACCTCGTCGTCGTGACTATGCCCGGCCTCGAAGGTCCGTTCGTGATCGGGTTCGAGCGAGCCGTCCGGGCCGACGAGGCTGGCCCGGAATTCCTCTGGCCGGTGCTGGGTGAACAGGACATACCACCCAGAAGCGGGCACGTCGAGCCTGAAGGCGGTGTCCCCGGCCGCAGCGAGGACGAGCCGTTGCGGGATGTCAGGTTGGATCGTCCCGCCGGGAGCGAGGGTTTGCACTTCGGAGGAGAAGGCGAGCACGGCCAGTTCGCGGGCGGCGAGGGCCGCTTCTTCTGGCAGGCTTACCTCCAACAGCAGGACGTCCATGGTCGGGTCCGGCCCCGGTGCCAGGTGCAGTTGATACCCGGTGCAGCCCTCCAGCCGGTAGACGCCCAGCCACTCGAAGGGGTACTCCGGTTCGAGGAAGGTCGGCTTGACCGCCAGCGCCCGGTCGAGGTCGAAGCCGCCCACGTCCAGCACCGTCTCGACGGCCACCGCCGCCTCCCGAGTGCGTTGGATGCGGGCAAGGGCGTTGATCGAGCGCACCCGCTTCTCCAACGCTTCGAGTTCCTCGTCGCTCACCAGGTCCGTTTTGTTGATGAGGACGACGTCGGCGAAGGCAATCTGCTCCCGGCACTCGCTGCTCTCGTCGATGTGCTGCCAAAAGTGTTTGGCGTCCACCAGGGTGACGATGCCATCGAGCTTCAGCTGTTCACGCATCTCGTCATCGACGAAGAAGGTCTGCGCTACTGGCGAGGGATCCGCAAGCCCTGTGGTCTCCACGAGGATGTGGTCAAATTTGTCCTTGCGGCGCATCAGGTTGCCGATGATGCGAATGAGGTCCCCCCTCACTGTGCAGCAGATGCAGCCGTTGTTCATCTCGAAAATCTCTTCCTCGGCGTTGACCACCAGCGCCTGGTCGATGCCGATCTCTCCGAACTCGTTTTCGATCACCGCGATGCGCTTGCCGTGCTCTTCGGTGAGGATGCGGTTCAAGAGCGTCGTCTTGCCCGAACCCAGAAACCCAGTCAGCACCGTGACCGGCACCCTGCCATCTCCCGCATTTGCCCTTTTGCCTACCATCAGTCTGTCCTCCATCAGGTCTGTACACTCCAGCGCAGTCCCCACAGCCGGACGGCCACGAGCAGGGCAAACAATCCTGCCCCGAGCGGCAGAGCCACTGAATCGAGTTCCCACCCCAATAGCTCCGCCCCGCCCAGGCCAAACGAGAAGGCGACCACAATCCAGCCCAATACCCGCGCACCAGCTCCCCTGCCCCCACGGGACCAGACGCGTGCGGCCAGGAAGCCGTCGGCACCGTCCACCAGCACCATCCCCAGGCTGAAGGCAAGCCCTAACAGCCAGGGACTCACCTCGCGGACGAGCATCAGGGCCGAGAGCTGGCTCGCCGTCTCGAAGCCGGCGGCGAAGAGCACCCCGAGTAGCAGCGGACCCACGGCGGGCACCCGGAGCGGTACCGCAGCCGGAGCGGGCCTGAGCAAGCGCCAGAGATTGACGCTTCCCAGGCCGATGAGTAGCCAGGCGGACCATTGCGGCGGGAACGGCAACGCCAGCGCACCTGCCCCCACCGCCAGGATCGTCACCGTCAATCCGTGTCCCAGGGCGAACAGCACCCCGTTCCAGGGCCGCGCCCGCGAGAGCGAATCGATCACGGCTATGTGGTCCGCGTCCACCCCGTGGCGCATACCGAGCGACAGGCAAAGCAGGAAAAGGGAAAACTCCATTTATCAAGAATGAGATTCATTCCTATAATAGGCCCTGTGATTTCTCCCGGCCAGGCTTTCTGGCTGCAGCGCTGAAGAATCTTAGTGAGTGGCGTCCTTGTGCACTATGAACTTCTTCTACTAGTCGAAAGACCATGGTCTTGCGGATGCCGGGCTGCGCACGATCAAATACCTTTGAATCCCGTCGTCATCTCCATCTCCCGACCGGGACCGGTTGTTCTGGAAATGAGCGCGGTGGGTCTTTGCCACGTGCCGATCTGGCTGAGTAGTAACCCTATAAGCACAAATGCACCGCTCAGGTACTGGATAGTGTTGGGTGTCTCCCCGAGCAGGAAGTAGGCCCCTACGGCTCCGATGGCAGGAATGAACGACCCGGCAATCGAGGCATCCAGAATGGCGGCCCGCTTCAGTCCGGCAAACCAGAGCAACTGCCCGAGGGCAACGACAATCCCTCCGTAAACGAGCATCCACTGCCACAGCACCGGCGAAAAAGCGTCCACGAAATGCATCGGACCGTAAAGGACGAGAGCGGATACGAAGAATACAACCGCCCCAAGTCCCGAGCGCACGACCAGGTAGATCCCCGGCGGCACCTGTGCAAGTCCGTTCTTACTCAGCACCGTGGCCACAGCGAGCGTGACGGCAGCGAGAGCAGCTAAAACCTCACCCATCCCGAGGGTGAGCAGGTTGTCCGCCATGGTGAATGTCTCGACTCCACCAGAGGGTACCAGCAGTGGCATGAGGGCACCGACAAAACAGATCACAGCACCAACAAGCTGCGGACGGTTGATGCGCTCACCGAATAGCCAGACCGAGAGGGCGAGCAGTAGAGGTGTCTCGATGCGGCTCACAAACAGAACACTACTGACCATGGCGAGCGAGAGCGCCTGAAAGATGAGCGCCGGTGCGAGCGCTCCC
>JACMIX010000090.1 GCA_014380935.1 Gloeobacterales cyanobacterium ES-bin-141
GATCTGGGGGCGCGGAGCAATAGGCACAATTGCTTAACAGAACTTAACGGCGTTAAGAGTTGCCCGTCAGCAGGCTGAGCACATCGGGCTGAGCAGTAATGTCGTGGGCTTCGACCCAGATGTGCAGGTTGTGGCTGCGCATGTGCGAATGGATGGCGCGTACCAGGTCTTCGAGTTCCCAGCGCACCTGTTCGAGCGGGATTGCCCGGCGCTTGAGGAGGAGGAGGTTCTCTTCACCGCGCTCGCGCCTGAGGGAAATTTGCAACTGGCAGATAAGTCGGCGTTCAATCTGGTAGAGCGTGACGAGGTTTTGGCGCAGACGGGCGATGAGAGCCGGTTGCTCGAAGCCGCCTTCGAGGTGCAGCAGGACCGGCCACTCAAACTCGGCCTTCTGGATGCTGTCGGCTTGGGTCCAGTGGTCGGGCCGCTCGTACCATCGCCGGTCTTCGGCGTTCGCCCAATGTTCAAGGGCGTACTGGTGGCTTGCCTGCAGTGCTCGGCGGGGGCAGTTGAAGCGGCCCGATATATTCAGGTGTTCGGTCCCACCCCTGGGTAAGCTCAGACCGGCATCCCAGCCGTTCGCCCCGTTCCACTGAGCACAGGGTAGAAATTTTTGTCCGCCGAGCGACAGGTAGAGGGGACCCCGACTATCAGCGAGAAAGGCGCGATAGTACATCTCGCCCAGATAGTCTTCTGGTTTGACAGCAATGTGGATAGCAGTGGCAGGAGTGTCTGAAGGTTGCAACAACATCTGGGGGTTTCGTGGGGATCATATGCCCTAAAGAGTACCCAGCTAACTGGCGGACACATCTTCACTGGCTGTACGCGGGGAGTTGTTTTCTCCCTACTCTTAAGCAACCAAAATCAGCGTTCAGAGTTGCTGCCAACCTGCCCAGCGTTTCTGACAACCAGAGCGGATGTCGCTGCTGCCCCTTAAACTTTTCTTAAAGTGATAGCGATAACTTTGGCCTGGTCTTCTGAAAAGAGAAACAGACATGTACAACCGCCGCACAGTCATCAAGGGTGCCCTGGCTACACCACTTCTATGGTTGGGGAGTACGCAGGGGGGGCGTGCGGAGTTTGCAGAAGACTACGGTGTCGCCTCCGGGGAGCCGCGTCCCGATAGCGTCGTGCTCTGGACTCGGGTCGCCCCGGCTTTTCAGACAGGTGGCCCGGTTGTCGTCAGCTATCAGGTCTCACCAGGTGAGGATTTTCAGGTGATCACGGCAAGCGGTCAGGTGGAGACCGATTCGAATCGTGACTACACCGTCAAAGTGCTGGTTGGGGGCCTGGCACCCTTTACCCGCTACTACTATCGGTTCAGTACGACGACCGGATACCAGAGCGTCATCGGCCGCACGAAGACAGCCCCGGCCCCAGAGAGCGAACCGGCAGTCCTCAAGTTTGCCTACGTCTCCTGCCAGGACTACACCCAGGGCTACTACACGGTCTACGCGGCGAAGGCGGCAGACGACCTCGACTTTTGCGTGCATCTCGGCGACAACATCTACGAGACCGGAGCGGCCGGGTTTCAAAATGGCCAGGTGCGCGAGGACACGATTGGCGGTGGTGAGGCGGTCAGCCTCGCCGAATATCGTCAGAAGTATCAGCTCTATCTGAGTGACCCCAACTTTCGCGAAGTGCGCCGCCTGTTTCCGTGGGTTTACCTCTGGGACGATCACGAGGTCTTCAACAACTACGCGGGCACTGATCTGAGCGCTGAGGAGCGCGCCCGCCAGACCGCAGGCTACACGGCCTTTCTGGAGTACATGCCTGTCGAACCGGTGACGCCGCTTGTCACCGTGGAGGGCGTGACGAGCGTCCGTCTTTTCAGACAAATTGGTTTCGGGTCCCTGATCGAACTCTACGTACTCGACGAGCGGCAGTACCGCGACGGGGTGGCCTGCGAGCGGGACTTCGCCACGCTCGCCTGCTCGGAACTCGACAACCCGGAGCGCACGATGCTGGGCGTCGAGCAAAAAAATTGGCTCAAATCTCAACTCTCAGCAAGCCCTGTCCGCTGGAAAGTTCTGCTCAACGAAGTGATGATGATGCGCTTCGAGGCGGTCAACCTCGATCCACGCGCCCGCTTCAAACACCTGCCCCCGGCCTTTTTTGACGCACCCCTGGCCGATCAAGGGTTCTACATCAACCTCGACGCCTGGGATGGTTATCCTGCCGAGCGCACCGAACTGCTCGAATTTATCCGCGACGAGGGCATCCGCAATGTCGTCGTCTGGACTGGCGACATCCACAACTGCTATGCCGGGGTCTTGCGTCCCAACTTCAGCAACCCGCAAAGCCCCGCAGTCGCGGTCGAAGTCGTCGGTGGTTCGGTCAGCTCGGCCGGGGTCTACGAACTGGTGGGCAACATCGACCTGACCAGTCTCGGAACACGCGTCCTGCAGAGAGCAAACCCCCATATCCAGTACCTCGACCTGCGCTACCACGTCTACACCCGAGTCGAGGTCACCCCGGCTGCCATGCAGGTGAGCTATCGGGCCGTCGAGAGCATTACCAAAACGACGTCCTCGAGCTTTACCCTGCAGACATTTACGATTCCTGACAACCAGGCGCACCTGATCCCAACCTGACCTATCGTGAGATCCGGTACTATCCGCTCGACCTCATGGCAGATCCTTTTTCCAAAAGTTCGATGCAGCCAATCCACAAGACTATCGACCGTGATTCAGTTGCTGCCCCGGAGGAGAAGTATACCCTCAAGCGCGAGTTCGGGCGCGCCTGGGAATGGGTTGTTTTCGTCTGGAGGCTAGGCAGACGATTGGGAGGATTTCGAGCGATCATCCGGACCGTATTTTTGATTGTCTCGTTGCTGGTTCGCCGGACGCTCGTTCAGTGGGGATGGCTGCGCCAGTAAAGTCTTGCGTAAGCTCGGACAACTGCGGTAGGCTCACTGCAATTGGGCCAGGGAGATGTGCGGGTGTTTTATGATGCCAGGCAGTTTGCATTTGTCTCGACCTTGGAATCGAACTGGTCGGTTATCCGCCAGGAAGTCGAGCGGATAGATGACGGCGATTTTTTGGCCTGGCCAGAGAAATACCTTTACGGCAAAGGCTGGGACATCTTTGGCCTCTATGGGATGGGCATCAAACTTGGACACAATTGCCAGTTGTGTCCAAAGACGGCTGCCCTGCTCGAATCGCTTCCTGAACTTTCCACCGCCGGCTTCTCTTCGCTCAAGCCGGGAACCAGGATAGCCCCACATACTGGCTACCCCGACGGACTATTGCGCGCTCACCTCGGACTCCTGGTCCCTGAGAACTGCGCATTGCGAGTCGGCGCCGAGGTACAAGCCTGGCAGGAGGGGAAATGCCTGGTCTTCGACGACACGACCGAGCACGAAGCCTGGAACCACGGTGACTACACGCGCATCGTGCTGCTGCTCGACTTCAAGGCCCCAGTCGGGCTTTTGCCGCAACCTGCGGACAAACCAAAAGGCAAAGGTCTATTCGGCTTTCTAAAGCGCTAGAAGACTAGAAGAAAAGGATCTCGCGCTCATAGCAGTCAGGTTGTGGCTCGACTTCCCAGACAAGGCCCTCACCCCTCTCCAGCACAACCTCGATGTAGAGTTGGTCGGCTGCTGTGAGGGCAAGATCTTCGTTGTTTTCAAAAGACTTGAGGTCCTCGGTCAGCAGCCGCAGCTTAAATCCGCCCGGCACATGACCGACTAAACTCCGCAACTCAAAGCGCCAGGCCCGTTCACTCGGACTGGGCACCGGGAAGACCCGCAGTTCATAAGGTTGCCCGACGATAACCAACTGCCGGACCAGCGGCTCACTCATGCGTTGAACATTGCGCGCGCCCGCCAGTTCTCTAGATTGCCGCCAGCCGTGGCAGACCGCCTGGTCGCTGATACCATCGGCAATCCAGCGCAAGACCGACCATTGCGGTACCAGACCCTGCCGCCGTTCGTAGAGTTGCTGGCGCCAGCCACCGTGCACGAGCAACGCGGCCCAGCGCTCGAAGGGCACCGCGAGCCTGGGAAACTGCAAATCAGGATCAGCCAGACGGGCGATGAGCGACTGTGCCTCGGTCAGCGAGAGCGGCTGTGGCGCAGGCGACAGCAGCGCTTTTTGGGGACACAGCTCACATTCAGCCCAGAGCATATGAATCGGTCTGAGCGCCTCAAGACAGTAGACTCGCTCGTCGTGGTCAAGCACAGACAGGCGGACTGCCTGATGCGGAGCATAACCCCGCACCCGTACCAGGTTTTCATCGGGCACTACCTGCACGGCCAGATAGTAGTCAGCCGTCCAGCCGGCAATATCGACCCATTCTCGGGGAATCTGCCACTCGTCGTGATCGCTCGCTTCGGTCGGCACAATCAAAAACCGCAGAGAGCCAATCGTCACCATCGTTCCGTTCACCAGCTCCCAAAAACTGGGCAAGGCCGCGCGTCCGGGCCAGGGTACAACCTCCACAACGTACTCTTCAAGCCAGGGGATCACAGCCGTGAGCGCCAGACGATTGAGC
>JACMIX010000010.1 GCA_014380935.1 Gloeobacterales cyanobacterium ES-bin-141
CGGGACGTTCCTGATGCCCAATATCTACCTGGCCCACCGTAGGCCCGAAACTTATCCCGAGCCCGAGCGGTTTCGGCCGGAGCGCTTCCTGGAGCGCACCTTCTCGCCCTACGAGTTCTTGCCCTTCGGTGGAGGTAATCGCCGCTGCATCGGCTTGGCCTTTGCCCTTTATGAAATGAAACTGGTGCTCGCCACGGTCCTTTCGCGCTTCGAATTGAGACTGGCCTCGACCCGCCCGCTTCTGCCGGTTCGCCGCGGGCTTACCCTCGCCCCGCCCGAGGACTTGATGCTGATCCCTGTGAGTCGGAAGCGTTCCCGCGTAGCTGCTTGAAGGGCCTATGCCCCTGGTGCAGGCCCTTCGTCTCGATTCGGTTGCTGGTCTTGACCGCTACAAAGACCTGGTAGATGAGGGAATGCTAAAAAACATCGGTCCCGGATGCATGGCACGCATCTCTGCTTGAAATTGGCGATGCAGCTCGAGTTGCTCCGGGGTCAGAACGGCCTCGACCTCCTTGTGAGTTTGCGTGTGAATTTGCCTGAGTTCGGACATGAGGGGCTTGCTCTTCTCCCGGGCCGAACTCATCAGCTGCCGGATCTGCGCTTTTTGCTGGTCGTTGAGGTTCAATTGCTCAAGACCTGGCGGCATCATAGTGGCCGGGGCGTCGGTCTCCTGGGCGTAGGCTGCGGTCAAACCCGAGGCGAGGACTGCACAGAGCAGAACATCCGCAAGGCGTTTGATGCTCTGAACCCTGATGTGCAGAAAGGTCGTCAGCCCCCCGTCGCTGCACTCTTCAGCTAAGGCTGTACTCGAGCGGATAGGAAGAATCGGTAACATCACGAAAGCTCCTTTGCGTTGATTGCTCTGATAGTAAGGATTCGCCCGCTCCGACACACGATGCGCAGGTCGTGAGTCAGAGTCATACGAAATGCAGGGCGGCACCTCGACTTTGGTCGTGGGTGTAGCCCGGTAACCTCGACTTGCCGGAGGGTCGAGACAATCGCCGCGATTGATAGACTGATGAGCGACTCTAATCCTGTCTGTACCCGTGAACCGTCTCATTGCACTCCGCAACCATCCCTTTCCCCTGCTGCTTTATCTGGAGTGGGCTTTGCTGGGATTCGCGATCTTGAGCGCGTTGATCCCCGCGCCGATGCACGACCGCCAGTGGCCGATGCCTGCCCTGTTGAGCATTGCCGGGTTTGCACTGATGGGTCTGCGATTGCCGATGCATAATCTGGGTCTCAAAGTGCTCTACACAGGTGTGGGGTTCGCGCTCATCTCCCTGGGGGTCACGCTCGGGGAGCCGTCGTTTCGGCTGCTTCCCTTTCTTTACTTGCTCCTGGTTATCCGTAGTTGTCTTATTTTTGAACTGCCGGGTCGTTTAATCGTGTCGGGGTTGGCCTTCGTCACGTTCGTGGTTGGGTTTTTCTATCGGATCTACGACGTCGTCCCGCTGCCAGTACCGCTACCGGCACCGCATATCTTTCACTTACCCGTGCGACACCATATCTTCGCCGGACCCTATTCGCCACCCCCAGTCCTGGAACACTTCAAGTTAGTGGTTTTGAGTCTGACTTTGAACTCTGCTCTGTTGTTCGGGGCCGCCCTGGTGTTTGTCCTGCTGCTGGTGAACGCCTTGCTGGCAGAACGCCAGAGCCGAGAGAAACTGGCCCTCGCCAACACCCAACTGCGCCAGTATGCCGTGCGAATCGAGGATCAGGCCGCCCTGCAAGAGCGCAACCGCATCGCCCGCGACATCCACGACTCGCTCGGACACGCACTCACGGCCATGAACATTCAGCTTGAGACTGTTCTGGAGTTATGGCCGACCCAGCCTGAACGGGCGAGGAAGTTTCTCGCCGAGGCCAAGAATTTGGGTTCGACTTCCTTGCAGGCAGTGCGCCACTCGGTCTCGGCCCTGCGGTCCGATCCCCTGCACGGAGAGTCGCTCGAAGCGGCGGTCGCAGCCATGGGAGAGGAGTTCCAGCGCACGACCGGAATCACCCAACAGTGTCGGATCGAGCTTCCGCCAGTCCTGCCCGCACCAGTGGCCACGGCAGTCTACCGGATTGTTCAGGAGGGCCTGACCAACGTCTCCAAACATGCGGTCGCCACACATGTCTGGATATACCTCCGGGCCGGCTCAGAGTTGCACGTTACCCTTCAAGATAACGGTGTGGGTTTTCAAGTCGATGAAAACACGACCGGGTTTGGATTGCAGGGGATGCGCGAACGGGCGGTCGCCTGTGGTGGTCATTTGCAAATTACCAGTACGGCGGGAACGGGTTGCCGAATCTCAGCCTGTTTTCCGCTCGCGGGGCTACCGGGATGATTCGCCTGTTGCTCGCAGACGACCAGATGCTTGTCAGGCAGGGGCTAAGAGCGCTCCTCGAACTGGTTGCGGACTTGCAGGTCGTGGCGGAGGCAGACAACGGGCAAAGTGTACTTCGGCAACTGGAGACACTCTACGGTACCGATCTTCAACCGGACGTGGTGTTGATGGATATTCGCATGCCGGTCATGGACGGGATCGCCGCCACGCGGCAAATCGGTGAACGGTTTCCCGGTCCGAAAGTACTGGTCCTCACGACCTTCGACAATGACGAGTACGTCTCTGAGGCACTGCGTCACGGAGCACTGGGATACCTGCTCAAGGACACCCCCTCCAAAGAACTTGCCGAGGCGATCCGCTCGGTTCACAAGGGTTATACCCAGTTCGGACCGGGCATATTGCAGAAGGTGGTTGCTCGGGTACCGGTGAGTGATGTGGTCCAGCCGGTAAGCCCGCCACCGGGGGTGAGCGAACTGACTCCCCGAGAACGCGAAGTGCTGCGCTGGATTGCGAGGGGTGCAAGCAATCGCGAGATTGCCGTAGCTCTCTACATTTCGGAGGGGACGGTCAAATACCACGTCACCAATATCCTCGGTCGGCTGAACCTGCGCGACCGGACCCAGGCGGCTATTTCGGCCCACGCGTTCCTGCCCTGGCTGGACGGTTATAAGCAAGGTCAGTGATCGGGCTTGCACTCGCAGGATGTACGCCCGTTGTAGGTGAGAATGGAGCCTGCCAACCCTCGTGTTCTGGGCCGTGGAACAATTTGAAGTCAGTGCAACGGTCAACCTCCCTGTCGAGGCAGTCTGGGCAGCTCACGAAGATGTAACGCTGCTTGAGCGCATTGCCCCACCTTTTCCATCCGTCCGGCTGTTGGAGCGCGAGATCGTCTGTGGCCTCGACACGCGTTTTACCGTGCGGGTCGAACTGGGACCGCTCGAGGTAGATTGGCAGGTTCAAATCATCCGCTGGGAGCCCCCAACCTGTTTCGTGGACCGTCAGGTGTACGGGCCGTTTCAGTTCTGGGAACACACACACCGGTTTGTGCCTGTCCTGGCGGACCAGACACGCCTGATCGATTCTGTGCGTTTTGAGCTGGTCCCGTTGCTTGACAGTACGGTGATTCGTTTCGGACTGGAGACGATGTTCCGGTTGCGCATGCAAAACCTCAAGACGCGCCTCGAGCTGGAAGATGCCAGGTAGAGACGACACCGTGGAAAGCCTGGGGAAGGTTTTCTTGAAACTCGGTTGCCTGGGCTTTGGGGGACCGGTCGCGCATATCGCCATGATGGAGGATGAGGTGGTCTCCCGGCGGGGTTGGCTCTCCCAGGCCGATTTCTTGAATGCCCTGGCAGTCACCAACTTGATCCCCGGTCCCAACTCGACCGAGATGGCCATCCATATCGGCTATCTACGTGCCGGACGCATGGGCGGGCTGGTGAGCGGAGTCGCCTTCATCACCCCGGCCTTTGTGATGGTGCTTGCGCTCAGCTGGCTGTACGTGCGTTTTGGAACCGTGCCCCAGGTGGAGCAACTCCTTCTCGGTATCAAACCGGCGGTCGTGGCGGTTGTGCTCGCGGCGGCCTGGCGTCTCGGGCAGGGAGCTGTTCAGGATCTGCCCCAGGTCCTGCTCGCCGCGGCGTCGCTCGCGGTGACGGGGCTGTTCGCGGGTGGAGAATTAATTGCTCTGCTGGGTGCCGGTCTTGTGGGTGTCTGGTTGTACGGACGTACGGATACGCCGACACGTCTGTTGGCGATGGGCTGGCCTCTACTGCCCGTGCTCGCGGTTGTGACTCTTCCCCAGATCGGGGCTTTGGGTTGGGTATTCCTCAAAGCGGGTGCATTGCTGTTTGGCGGGGGGTATGTCCTGATTGCGCTGGTCGAGCCGGAAGTGGTCGATGTGTACGGATGGGTGACGCGCGCCCAGTTTCTGGACGGCATCGCCATCGGTCAGGCCACTCCCGGACCCATCACCACGACTGCAACCTTCATCGGCTTTATGGCCGCCGGTTTTCCCGGTGCATTGGTGGCAACCGTCGCGGTGTTCGTGCCAGCTTTTGTACTGGTATTGTTCGGCAGCGGGCCGCTCACGAGTCGTCTTCAGACCGCACCGCTACTGAAGGCGTTCTTGAAAGGCGTGAACGCGGCGGTTGTCGGGAGTATCGCTGCGGCGGCGGTGGGGTTGTTGACGGCTGCAGTCGTGGATGTCTGGACGGCTGCAATTCTGGTTGTAGCCGTGGTCGCGGTGGTCCGCTTCAAAGTCGGTACGCCTGTGCTGCTGGCCGGGGCCGCCCTCGTGGGTCTAGCAATCGGGCTGACCTAGAGCGACTGGGAAGGTCTGCGTGCTTCCGCACACCGTGATCTAAACCACATCAGTGCGTGATCCGCGCAATGGCCTGGCTTTATTTTTCAACTGTAACTTTAAAGGCAGATATGCTCATTTCTGTTAGAGATTAGCCAGAATTCACGAGAGTAAGTAATCGCTGTTTGCTTCATAAATCTTGCCAGCACAACGATTTGAGTGAGCTATAGTACTAAGAAGAAATGAATGCTGTTAAAGCTTGTTACACAACCACGTCGGTTTTTGCTGAGACAAGGAGCAAATCAAATGGAAGTTACGATTAATATCCTCTGGTTATTTGTCTGTTTGTCACTCTCGATCTGCTTCGGCATTATTACGGGTGCAGTACTCGCGTCGGCGAAAGCGAGTGACAACAAACTTATACGCTTCCCGAGTAAGCCCATGCCGGTTGCTTCCGAAAAGAATCCAGAAGAAGACCGGGCTTTCGAACTGCCCAACTGGTTATTAGTTGACTGAGGCGTCTTGAACTGTCATGCAGGCTCGGCTGCCGGGGAAGGGCTCGTGGGCGGCTTCATGTCCATCGCCCTCGCAAATGCTGGTCGCTCCGACAACCGGCCGATATAAGCTTGCACATGGGGGTAAGCGCTCAGGTCCAGCTGTAACGTACCCAGCACGAATGACAGGGCTGCGCCAACTGCAACGTCTGCGACCGTGAATTCCGCGCCCAGCAAAAATGGTTGTTGCCCCAGGCGCTGATTGAGCGGTCTCATGAGGCGGGGGAGTGCGCGTTCACGGGTTGTTTCTATAAGAAGCTCTCCCATCAAGGTGGAATTGGCGAAAAGTACCCATTGACATAATTGGGCTTGCTGCTCGATAGAGGTAGGACGGTCGTATTTTTGGGCCAGGTAGAGCAGGATAGCTCCCGATTCAGAAAGTTTAAGGTCTCCATCCACCAGGGCCGGAACTTTGCCGAAGGGATTGACGGCAAGAAAGTCCGGTTGCAGGTGTTGACCCGCTTTCATATCGAGCATTACCAGTTCGTAAGGTACACCAAGTTCTTCTAAATACCACTGGATGATCAATGCGCGGCTGCGGGCACCACTGTAGAGCTTCAACATGGGCGCGTACCTCGTTGAGTATCAGAGAACACAGTACATTGCCTGCTCTCAATTTTCCAGGCGGTGTCAGGCATGGCGGTATTCCGAGCCGTCGTCCACTTTCCCCCCGAATAGGGTGAAAATGTTCGGCACCAGGTATGTTTCATTCTTATGATCGTAAAGATTGAGCCGTTTGCGTTGGCCGTCAATTATTACGCTGCAACCCATAGGGACCTGAACTTAATGGTATTCAACCTTTCTGAATTACTTGCAGTCGGTCTACTTTTCTCCGCAATCGCTTTTGCTGGCGCTGTTGCGCTGTTAACAGTGCGGAGTCTATCTGCACCCTCGATTGAATCAAGAGCATCGAATGCCCTGGAGATACTCGGTGTCTACGTCTTAGCAGCCCTGGGTACCTGGGTGCTAAGGGGCACTAATCTTGAATTGCTTGTCCCGCTCACCGTGGGTTTGTCGTGCTCGCTGATTGCCCTGGGAGTTCTGAGCAATTTCAGGGGTGCCGGGAGACTTCTGCTCGCAACCAACGTTCAGCTCAGTCTCTGGAGTCTGATGTGGGGTAGCTGGTTCATTGCCACCCTGCCCATCAGTGCGCTGACCAAGGTGCTGATGTTTGCCGGGTTCCCGTTGCTGATTTTGACACTGCCGGTTGGGCTCATGCAGACCTTTGAGCAGTGGGAAGTACTCTGCCGGAGAAACTGGCTGCGTCCCCGCACACCCCTGGCTGTGCTGCCCCGCACGAGTTATCCGAGGGTGTGCTTGCAGGTGCCGGTGTATGCCGAGCCCCCGGAGCTGGTCATGGCTACCCTGGATGCCCTGGCCCGGTTGAGGTATCCCAATTTTGAAGTCATGGTTATCGACAACAACACCAAAGACCCCGACTTGTGGAAACCGCTCGAAGCTTACTGCCGCAAGTTGGGTGAGCGCTTTCGTTTTTTCCATGTCGAGCAGCTGCCGGGAGCAAAAGCCGGGGCACTCAACTTCGCCATGCGCCACATCAATCCCGATGTTGAGGTGATCGGTGTGGTGGACAGCGACTACCAGGCGGAGCCTGATTTTCTCGAATCGTTGATTGGTTACTTCGATAATCCCAAAATGGGCTTTGTTCAGACCCCACACGACTATCGCGATTGGGAAGGTAGCCTTTATCAACGCATGTGCTACTGGGAGTACAAAATCTTTTTCGAGACCACGATGGTCAGCCTCAATGAGCGAGATGCCGCTTTGACGGTCGGGACGATGTGTCTTATCCGTAGGCGGGCTCTTGAGGAAGCGGGCGGCTGGTCTGAGTGGTGCCAGACCGAGGATTCGGAGCTGTCGATCCGCATTCATGCTTGCGGCTACTCGTCGGTATACGTACCTGTTACCTACGGGCGCGGGCTGATTCCCGAGACTTTCGCCGGGTACAAAAAACAGCGTTTCCGGTGGACCTACGGACCAATTCAAGAGTTCAGACACCATCTAAGTCTGTTCCTGCCCAAACCCCTGGCTGAGACCTCCGCTCTCACGCCCTGGCAAAAAGTCCACCACCTCAACCATGGTCTGGGTCCCTTCAGCAATGGCCTGGGACTCTTGCTGACTCCCGTGGGATTGGCAGTGGTCGTCTCGATGTGGTTTCAGAGTGAGACCGTTCAGTTGCCGCAGGTGGTCTGGCTCGTGGCTGTTCTTCAATCTGTCACGGGTTTTGCCCTGACCTGGCTTGCCTACCGGGTCCTGATGGGTTGCACACTCAAGGATGCCCTCGGTGCCATGGTCGCCAAACAGTCACTCAGCTACATCGCCACACTGGCAAACATCTGGGGTCTTTTCACCGACCGTATTCCCTGGCGGCGGACGAACAAATTCAAAGCTCTGCCCGCGGGTCTTGCCGCTTTGAATTCCGTGCTGCCGGAACTGTCACTGGGGCTTGGCATGGTTCTGGTCGGAGCGGGTGCCCTGGTCCTGCTCGCACCGGTTGGTCTGGTCTTCTTTCTATCTACCGGGCTTGTCGTTCAGGGTCTGACCTACCTGAGTGCTCCGGCTCTCGCCTTGCTCGCGGAGCATGAACTTCAACTTCAACAGGCCGGGGTGCCCGTGCAGCCTGTACCTGTTATTGGGCGCGGTGACTGGTTGGGGCGCCTCCAGCCTGCCGCAACGGGGTTTGCCGCGGTTGTGGCCGTTGCCTGCCTGGGCTACGGATTAAACCTGTGGCAATCGCGGACGCCAGTTGAAGTTGCACAGAGCACCTCGGAGCGACGGGTAGCCGTAATGCCTGCCAGGACCTCTGTGCAAAATGCGGCTACCGGTTCTCAGAACACCGGTACTGTCCTGACTGCACGCAGCCTGCCTCCAGGACTTGAGCCTGATGATGCAGGGACACCTGATGGTGCCTTTACGAGGGAAGTCTCTACCCGACAGGAGACCGGCACTCAAGTGGTGGCGATGGTCCGCAATCCAAAGCCGCTCATCGTACCGGAAAAATTAGGGCCGGTCATCGAGCCTCCGATGCCAATTGAGGAGACACCCGGAGAAGATATTGCCGGTATGATGCCCCTGGATGTTCCGAGAATGGCAACCGCTACTCCGGTTGAGATGGTGGCCTGGAACCCTGCATCTCGCGTACCGGATTGCTACGACACACGCTTCAAAACCAACGACTACCGGTGCCGCAATCGCAAAAACTAAAGGACCATCGGTTATCGACCGGTGACCTTAGTCCGGCTTCCAACTGCGTTTTTCTGCTTCTAGAGCTGCCTGGAAGTGGAAAAACGCTTCTTCTAGTTGTTTGAGCGCCTCGTGTGACTCCTCAACCGCCCCTGAACGTCCCTGCTTCTCCAGTTTTGTACAGAGCGCTTCCATGCGAGTCGCTCCGAAGTAAAGGCAACTACCCTTGAGGCCGTGAGCCGCCCTCGCAAGAGCAAGGGCATCGGCACGTGTGAGCGCATCTTGCAGGGCGGCGAGGCGCGTTTGCGTATCAGGGCCGAATAGCTCCAGCAAGCCGCCCAGGGTCTGCTCTCCGAGTCGTTGCTTGAGGTTGCAAATCTTGGTCAGGGTCTCGTCCTGTGCGTCGTCCCTGGCGATACTAATGGGTGCCGTGTCGGGTACCGGCAGCCAGCGCGCGATCACCGTGGCGAGCGTATCCGGTTGAACAGGCTTGGTGATATAGTCGTCCATCCCAGACTCAAAACACCGCTTGCGATCGCTCGCCAGGACGCTGGCCGTTACAGCTATAACCGGGGTGTGCCGTGTCTCGCCTTCGCGGGCACGAATCTCGACCGTGGTCGCAAAGCCGTCCATCTCGGGCATCTGACAATCCATCAGCACCAGGTCGTAGCAGGAGTGGGCCAGGGCATCGAGGGCTTGACGCCCGTTTGAGGCAATATCGGCGTGGTAGCCCAGGGCTTCAAGCTCGTACAGGACAACCCGCTGGTTGATCTCATTGTCTTCGACGATAAGCAGACGGCCTGTGGAGCAAGGTTCGATGCGGTCCGTGCGAGGCGGCGTGGGCAGGATATCGACAGGCCGCAAGGGTGCTGACCTTTGCAACCGGATCGTAAACCAGAAGGTTGAGCCTGCTCCCGGTTTGCTTTCCAGCCCAATCTGGCCCTTCATCATCTCGACGAGCTGTCTGGAGATGGCGAGTCCGAGGCCTGTACCTCCGTACTTGCGTGTCGTGGAGCTGTCTGCCTGGGAAAAGGACTGAAAAAGGCCTGCTCTCGCCTCGGGTACGATGCCGGGGCCTGTATCCTCGACCTCGAAGTAGGCCAGCACACTCTCGGGGGTCTGTTCTACTAGCTGGGCACGTATAGTAACCTGCCCACGTTCGGTGAACTTGATGGCATTGCCGACCAGGTTGAGTAGAACCTGCCGCAGGCGGCCGGGGTCGCCATACATAACAGTGCAGAGGTCCTCACTGATACAGCACGACAGGTTCAGTCCCTTTGCCTTTGCCTGTTCGCGCATCAGATCCGCAACCTGCTCGGTGATGCGGACAGGATTGAAGTCGATGGTTTCAAGCTGAAGTTTACCCGCTTCGATTTTGGAGAAATCGAGAATGTCGTTGAGGACGCTGAGCAAGGCCTGACTTGAATGATGGATGGTCCCGGCGTACTCGCGTTGGCGCGGGGTCAGCTCAGTACTCAGCATCAGCGTGCTCATGCCGATGATGCCATTCATGGGCGTACGGATTTCGTGGCTCATGTTGGCGAGAAACTCGGACTTGGCCCGGTTGGCGGCTTCTGCGGCCTCTTTGGCCCTGTGCAGTTCTTGCACGGCCCGCTTGCGCTGCACGATCGTACCTAGCTGTGTCGAGGCACAAATCAGCTTGACTAGCCGTTCGTCTTCGCGGCGCAACTCGAACATATAGAAAACGAGCACGGCCAGGACTTTGTTGCTTGCGACCAGGGGAATGCCCAACCTGGTTTTGAGACCGGCTTCCCGGGCGAGATCGGCGCGTCGATAACTTGCCTGCGGCAATAGCGAGAGGTCATATTCCCATTCGGGGGCCTGCGATGCCCAGACCCTACCCGGCAACTCGACGCCCAGCTCAAACTCAAACTTCTCGCTTGCCAGCCGGAAACGCTCCAGGCTGGGGTCACCGACGTACCACGCCCGGCTGCATTCGAGGACCTCTTCACCGGCGCGAGGAATCCATGCCTCACCAAAATCCCATCCGGTCGCTTCGCACACCTTCTGAAGCGCGATACTCAGGACTGAGTTGAAATCCTGCGACTCGATGACCGCCTGCGTCATGCTCTGCAGGAAACGCACTTCTTCCTCAGCTTGCCTGCGCTCTGTGATGTCAAGACCTGTGCAGACTAAGTACTCGACTGCGCCCTCTTCATCAAGCAGTTCGGCGTTCGACCAGGTAATGATTCGGTAGGTGCCATCTTTAATGAGCCAGTAGTTTTCGTATTCGGTTGGCAAGCTGCCGGTCTGCAATAGTGAAAAAACGGTCTTGAACAGCTCTTTCTCGACGGGGATCAAGAACAGATCCCACAAGAACTGGCCCTGCACCTGCTCGAGAGAATAGCCGGTGGTCCGCTCGCAAGCCCGGTTAAACTGCACAATCTGCCCTTGCCGGTTCAAGGCGACGACCAGACTGCCGGCTGTGTTCAAGACAGCGGTACTGAAGTCGCGTTCTTTTCTGAGGGCTTTCTGGGCCAGGTTGTGCTCAGCAAGGTTACGTCTGAGTTCGAGGAGTGCTACAACCTGCCGTGCCAGGGCCTCCAGGGCTTCTATTTGCC
>JACMIX010000091.1 GCA_014380935.1 Gloeobacterales cyanobacterium ES-bin-141
AGGGGCTTCTGGCCTTCAAGGGCTTGCAGAATAGCGCTCGCCTCGGCTTTGCCGATCCAGATGGGCAAGGCCCTCCGGTCGCTCATGTCCCGCAGAATCACGATGGGCAGGCGGCTGACTGCATCGAGGGCAATCGCTGCAACCTTCATTTCTACTGCCATGGACCGAACCTCACCTGAAAGGACCAGGGTGCTTAAATTAAGTACCCAGATCCTATCGATCCCTCATTCCCTTGACAAGTTGCTAATACTACACCGTTCACGGGACTTGTTGAGTATCGGGCTGTGATAAACTACCCTGGATTCGACCTCTTGGACTTACAGGGATACGCCTACCGGGGTACCCTGGGTTCAACTCCGTCACAAGGGCAATGCGAGTTATGTCTACAGTCCTCTTCAGGTGTTCAGTAGCTTCCCTTCTCGTTCTGGCCATTGGGTCGGTCCCGGCATTTGCCCAGACACGGCTTGAACCCACACCACCAGTGCCGGCACAACCACCAGCCCCCACGCAGGAAGCTCCTGCCACCGCGCCTACCAAGCCTAACGAGCCCCAAGTACTGGTTGCCGAGGTACGTGTCGTGGCGACCAAGGGTGACCTTGGAGCACCGCTTGAGCAGAAGGTCTACGGCGCTATCCGTACCCGCCCGGGCCAGACGACAACCCGCTCTCAACTGCAGCAAGATATCAACGCCGTCTTTGCAACCGGCTACTTCTCCGATGTCAAGGCGACCCCGGAGGATACGGCCCTGGGAGTGCGCGTCACTTTTGACGTGGCTCCCAACCCCATCCTCGAAGGCGTGGCCGCCGAGGGTATCAAAGTGCTGCCGGAGCGCGTCATCAACGATACTTTCAAAGACCAGGTAGGACAGACGCTCAATTTCGGCGAACTGCAACGGGGCGTCAAGACGATTGAAGAGTGGTATTCCGAGCGGGGCTTCGTGCTTGCCAAAGTCACAGACGTTCAATCGAGCCCTAGCGGGCAGGTCAAACTGACGATTACCGAGGGGGTAATCGAGGACATTCAGGTCAAAGGCAACACGCGCACACGCGACTTTATCGTCACCCGCGAGGTAGCCCTCAAGCCCGGCGATGTCTTCAACCGCAACTCCATTCAGCGTGACCTCCAAAGGGTTTTCGCCCTCAATATTTTCAAGGACGTCTCCCTGGACCTCGTACCCGGTCAGGACGCTCAGAAAGTCGTCGTTGCCGTGAAAGTCGAAGAGAAAAGTACCGGTTCGATTGCCGGGGGTGCCGGGGTCAACTCAGCCTACGGTCTGTTCGGAACCGTCTCCTTGCAGGAGCAAAATTTTGGTGGCAACAACCAGAAAGTCGGCCTCGATGTACAGGGCGGTACCCAGATTCTCCTCTTCAACCTCGGCTTCACCGACCCATGGCTTGCGGGTGACCCCAACCGCACCTCATTGTCAGTAAACTTGTTCAACCGTCAATCGATTAGTTACGCCTTCAATGGCGGCACGACACCCATCGGTGTTCCCAACTCGGGCGGTGAGACACCTCGTGAGAACCGTCTGGGAGCCGGTTTCCTCCTGAGTAGACCGCTCGATGACGGGTGGCGGGCATCAGCTGGCCCACGCCTCGAGCGTATTCAGCTGCGCAACTTCCGTGGTTCCGCTTTCTCGACCGATGCGCGGGGCAACCCCTACACGCTTTCCGGTACGGAGAGCGACAGCCTGCTCTTTTTGCAGGCTGCTGCTGTGCGGGACAAGCGTGACAACCCGGCGACACCGCGCTCCGGCTCCCTTCTGCGCCTCAGCGCAGACCAGTCCGTGGGGATCCTGGGAGAGTCATTCTTCACGCGACCCACGGTCTCCTACAGCCAGTACATTCCAGTCGAAATCCTGCCCTTCAACCAGGGCAAGCAGGTCCTGGCCTTCAACAGTTCGATAGGCACGATCTTTGGCACGGCCCCACCTTACGAAGCGTTCGTTCTGGGCGGCGGCGAGTCCGTGCGCGGTTTCTTTGTAGGCAACCTGGGAACGGGCACCAGCTACATGATCAACTCGGCCGAGTTCCGCACACCTGTCTTTGACCCGGTCGGAGCGGTTCTCTTTGCCGACTACGGTACCGACCTGGGGACAGCAGCCTCGGTACTGGGAGCACCCGGGCTTGCCCGGGGCAAGCCCGGCAACGGGTTGGGATACGGAATCGGGTTACGTGTCCAGTCGCCCCTGGGAGCGTTGCGGATCGATTACGGTCTAAATTCACTGGGCTTACCAGCTCAAGTGCACTTCGGTCTGGGAGAAAAGTTCTAAGTGGGTTGTTGTGTGGTGAACCCGTTGGAGGCAAGGTGCAGCACACGCTCGCCGAACCCTTCACCCTGAGTGGGGTTACCCTGCATCAGGGTGTACATACCTGTGTTTGTGTCCTACCTGCACCTGCAAACCACGGGCGCGTCTTTACACGGGTTGATTTACCGGATATGCCTCGGGTCCCGGCCCGGGCTATTCACGTACGCACCACCACGCTTTCGACCGAACTCGCCGAGGGCCAGGCGGCGGTTCGGACGGTCGAACATCTGCTTGCAGCCCTCTACGGTATGGGTATCGATAACTGCTCTATCGAGGTAGACGGTCCGGAACTGCCTATCCTTGACGGTTCTGCCCGGCTCTATACCGAGGCGATTCGGCGCAGTGGACGTGTTGCTCAGCAGACCCGACAGCCAGTACTCAAAATCAGCGAGCCGGTGACAGTCCTATCCGGGGACCGTAGTGTGATAGCTCTGCCTACAAGTGAGTCGGGTCTGCGTCTGAGCTACGCCATCGACTTCGCTCACGCTGAGATCGGCTCTCAGTGGTATAGTCTGCGCCTTGAGCCTGAGGTCTTTGCCAGTGAGGTCGCACCGGCCCGTACCTTTACTTTGCTTGAGCAAGTCGAGTACCTGCGCGCTCGGGGCCTCATCCAGGGGGGTAGTCTCGAGTGCGCTCTGGTGCTGGGTCCTCAAGGCTGGCTCACTCCGCCTGCCTGGCCAAATGAACCGGTTCGTCACAAGCTCCTGGACCTGGTGGGTGATCTGAGCCTCACCGGGTTGCAGCTCGAAGGCCATATCATTGCCTACAAAGCCGGTCATGACCTGCACAGTCAGCTTGCCGGACAACTTATCGAACAGTACGAGAGGAACTATGCCAGTCTCCGCTGAATCGGATCTGACTCAGACCGCCAATCACCACACCCCTGTAAAAGTGGTCCTGACGCACGAAGATATCCGCAGAATCCTTGCCCACCGCTACCCATTTTTATTCGTGGACCGGGTTATCGAGTACGAACCGGGTGTACGGGCGGTAGGCATCAAAAATGTGACGATCAACGAACCCTTCTTTCAGGGCCACTTTCCCGAACGCCCGATTATGCCCGGTGCGTTGCTGGTCGAAGCCATGGCCCAGGTCGGCGGCATCGTCTGTGCTCAGTTGCCCGATGCGGTGGGTAAAATACCGTTGCTGGTCAGGGTCAACAAAGCCCGCTTCCG
Source organism: Gloeobacterales cyanobacterium ES-bin-141 (assembly GCA_014380935.1). Taxonomy (GTDB): domain Bacteria; phylum Cyanobacteriota; class Cyanobacteriia; order Gloeobacterales; family Gloeobacteraceae; genus JACMIX01. The sequence goes on from JACMIX010000091.1 coordinate 3,484, forward strand.
CCAACAGGTCGTTCCCGGCGACCAGCTCATTATCACCGCCGATCAGTTGCGGGTTCGCCAGCGACGTTTCGGGATTATGGAGACCCAGGCCACGGTCGATGGCGAACTGGTTGCCGAGGCACAAATCATGTTTTCCCTGGTAGATTAGAGCCCAATTGCCCACCATTCACCAGAACACGATTATTCAGCAATGAACCCCACCACCCTACCGATGCCGCTGATTCACCCGACTGCGATTGTTCATCCACGGGCTGAACTCCATGCCACTGTTCAGGTGCAAGCCTACGCAGTCATCGGCGAGCACGTACGTATCGGGGCACAGACGGTGGTTGGTCCGCACGTCACCATCGACGGCTGGACAGAAATAGGTGAGCGCAACCACTTCTACAACGGTGCGGTCATCGGCCTTGAGCCCCAGGATCTCAAATATCGCGGTGCGCCCTCACAGGTATTGATTGGTGATGACAACCGCATTCGTGAATATGTAACCGTCAACCGTGCTACCCACGAAGGTGAGGCGACTGTCATCGGTAACGGCAATTTGCTAATGGCTTATGTACATGTCGCCCACAACTGCACCATCCAGAATCAGGTCGTCATCTCGAACAGCGTCTCCCTGGCCGGTCACGTCCATATCGAGTCGCGCGCGACGATCGGCGGTATGGTCGGCATTCACCAGTTCGCTCACATCGGTCATCTGGCTATGGTAGGCGGCATGTCTCGCATTGACCGCGATGTGCCGCCTTATATGCTAATCGAGGGCAGTCCGGGCCGCGTGCGCTCCCTCAATCGAGTAGGACTGGAGCGGGCGGGCATCTCCGATGACTCCCACGCGGACCGCCTTAGCTGGAAGTTGCTCAATCAAGCCTATCGTCTGCTGTATCGGCCCGGTGGACCTCCCTTCAATCAGGCGCTCAGCGAATTGCAGGACTTTGAAGACAACGCCTGTATCCGGCACCTGACAACTTTTCTGACCCGCTCGGTTACAGAGGAAGGGCGCCGCGGCCCAATCCCGGTTGCTCGGCGACGTTCCGGTGATGGCAAATAATGTTGGTCTCACAGCCCAAGCGTATTTTCATCAGCACCGGCGAGGTCTCGGGTGACCTGCAGGCGAGCTATCTGGCGAGCGAACTGCTCGCGCAACGGCCCGAATTAAAACTTTACGGGGTCGGCGGCCAGCGCATGGCCGAGCTTGGTATCCCCCTGGTTGGAGACACGACCACCATTGGCTCGATCGGGGTCTTCGAAGCCCTGCCCTTTATCGTGCCCACCCTCAAAATTCAGAGCAAACTCTGGCCTTACCTGCGCCGTAACCGCCCGGACCTGGTCGTCCTGGTCGATTACATCGGAGTGAACGTCCCGCTTGGCCGTCTTGCAAAGCGTCTGGGCATCCCGGTGGTCTACTATATCGCGCCTCAGGAGTGGGTCTGGCGCACCTTCCGCAACGACACAGCCCGAATCGTGGCGTTCGCAGAACTCATCCTGGCCGTCTTTCCGGAGGAGGCCCGCTACTTTGAGCGCAACGGCGGCAAGGTCCAGTGGATTGGCCATCCGCTTACCGACATCGTGCGGCCAAGCCAGAGCCGCAATGCTTTCAGGGCTCGCATGGATATTCCCGAGGATACCCCCGTGGTCGTGCTGGCTCCGGCCTCGCGGGTGCAGGAGATCGAGCACCTCATGCCAACTCTCTTTGAAACGGCTCGCTCTATTCAGGCCGTGATGCCCCGGGTACGCTTCTGGATTGTGCTCTCGACAGCGAGGTTCCGCGAGCCCCTGGAGAACGCGGCCTGCAAATACGGTCTCAATTTTCAGTTCGTACCGGAAGGCGACAATTACAATGCTCTGGCCGCGGCAGACCTGCTCCTCACCAAGTCGGGAACGATCAACCTTGAGGCGGCTCTGCTTGAACTGCCCCAGGTGGTAGCTTACCGGGTCAATCCCAAGACCTTCTGGATTGCCAAAAACCTGACCAATTTCAAAATCCCCTACATGTCACCGGTCAATCTGGTGGACATGTCGCCAGTCGTGCCCGAGTTTTTGCAGGAGCAGGCCACCGTAGAGG
>JACMIX010000092.1 GCA_014380935.1 Gloeobacterales cyanobacterium ES-bin-141
TACCGAGCACCTGCCCTTCGTAGACGACGACAGTATCGGCGGCGAGGATGAGTGCAACCGGATAGGGCACCTGCAGGGATAGGGCCTTGCCCATGGCATTGTGGAGGACCAGTTGCGCGGGGGGCAGGGCGTTGTCCATCAGTTCGGCGTACTGACTTGGAAAGACCCGAAATTCGATACCCAGTTGGCGCAATAGGTCGCGCCGTCTGAGTGAAGCGGAGGCAAGCAGAAGCGAGACGGTCATGGATACAGGCAAAACAACCGCTGGGCCTTACCATATCGAATCCGGCTGACTTGGTAATGCTCTCCTGGGGAGACACAATAGGTGCGTTTCATGGTGAAATAGATACAATTCCTATTTTCAGGTGTTGGCAAAGAGCGCTGCTGAGAACCGAGAAAAACTCTCGAATTTCGTCAAAGCCGAACACTGAAGGTAGACTTCTAAAGGAAATAGTAACTGTTATCTACTTCCAGGTAAAGATAAGCCATTATTCTTATTGCTTGTTTGTAAGATAGTTTTTGCTTATGTAAGAGCCAGTTTTCGGCGGGTCTTTTGATGCAGTACGTTCGTTTTCATCATTCCAGCCTTGCGGGTGCCTATTATGGCTGCATCTCGTCGGAGGCCCCCCAACAGGTCGCCGTACTGGATGGTCCTCCCTGGATGAGAACAGCAGCCGGGGACGGCTTGATGCTTTCTCTGCCGGAGGTAACACTCTTGCCCCCTTGTACACCCGGCAAGATTGTTTGTGTCGGGAAAAATTACCGTGACCATGCAGCTGAGATGGCCGGGTTGAGCGGAGACGGTTCAATACCATCTGAGCCGCTACTTTTTTTGAAACCACCCTCAGCTGTGATTGCCACGGCAGCGGCGATCGATTGTCCTCCCGAGTCAGAGCGCGTGGACTATGAGGGCGAACTGGCCCTGGTGATTGGTCGCACTGCCCGTCGCGTCGATGTAGAAGCAGCTACGGAGTGCATCTTCGGCTACACGGTTGCCAACGACGTCACGGCCCGCGACCTGCAAAAAAAAGACAGTCAGTGGACGCGCGGCAAGGGTTTCGATACCTTCTGCCCACTCGGTCCAGTCCTCGTGCCCGCACTCAAGCGTGACGCGCGGTTGGTCACGCGGCTCAACGACCGCGTCGTGCAGTCGGCCACTATTGATCAGATGGTCTTTGCACCCGAATACCTGGTTGCCTATATCAGCCAGATCATGACCCTTGAGCCGGGCGATGTAATCCTGACCGGTACTCCCAAAGGTGTCGGCAAGGTTGAACCGGGCGATGTGGTGAGTGTGGAGATCGAGGGTATCGGGACTTTGACCAACCCGGTCGTGCGCTCCTTGAAGCAAACCTGAAGGGTGAGGTATTCACCGTCATCAGGACGTATCCTGTGAGTGGCGTTTTCCCAACTGCAATCGTGCTTACCAAACTGATCATCCTGGGGCTGACCATTCTGTTCGTTCCGACCGCGATTTACCTGGCTACCAAGGGCGGTTTCTACGATTCAGACCGCTATCACGGCAACGGCTCAGCACACTAGTGCCCCAGATCCTTTTCCGGCAAGTTCGCTGGCTCGATCCGTATGACGGCACCGACCGGGTGATGGACCTGGGTTGGGACACTGAGCGTGCAGAACGCACGGTCTCCTCAGCACCGGACCGTATCATCGAAGGCCATGGACAGCTGGTCGTGGGTCCCGGGTTGACAGACCTGTACGCTCGTAGCGGCGAGCCGGGATACGAAGAACGTGAAACGCTTAGCTCACTCGCAGCAGCGGCTCGTGCCGGTGGGTACAGCCGCGTGACCCTGCTGCCGAGTACCACACCGCCCGTGGATGACCCAGCTCAGGTTGATTTTTTACGCAAACACTTTCCAGCCATGGGAGTTGAGCCTGTAGTTCTGGGTGCAATCAGCCATGGCCTGGCAGGTGAGCAACTGGCCGAGGTCGGATACCTGGCCGAGGCAGGGGTGGCTGGCTTCACGGATGACCGGCCCATTCAGAACTGGATGTTGTTACGCCGCTTTCTCGACTACGTCCGGGTGCTGGACAAGCCGGTGTTGCTGTGGCCCTGCTTGAGCGCCCTGGCAGGTGGGGTTGCGCTCGAAGGGAGATGGTCAGTGCGTCTGGGCCTGAGCGGTATACCGGTGCAGGCCCAGACGGCTGCCCTTGCCATGATGCTTGAACTGGTCACCCTGAGTGGTACACCCGTGCATTTCATGCGCCTATCGACTGCACGCAGTGTCGATCTCCTCCGGCAAGCTAAAGCCAGTGGTCTACCGGTAAGCGCGAGCGTGACTATTCACCACCTCATTCACAGCAGCCCTGAACTGGAAAGTTACGATCCCTGCCTGCGTTTTGACCCACCGCTCGGCAATCCCGAGGACCAGGTGGCTCTCATCGAAGGTGTGGCGGACGGGACCATCGATGCCGTGGCTTCAGACCATACGCCCTGGACCTACGAAGAGAAACACCTGCCCTTTGCCCAGGCGCCAGCTGGGTCTATCGCCCTCGAACTAGTACTGCCGCTCATCTGGCAACTGGTGGCGGATGGTAGAATCAGTGCCCTGCGAGCCTGGGAAGTCCTGAGTACCGGACCTGAGCAGGTTCTCAGGCTCAAGACACAGCAGCGGACGGCGCTGGTGATGTTTGATCCGAATTGTCGTTGGGAAGTTAATCAGCAGTCTCTGCACAGCCGTTCGCTGGCAACCGCCTGGTTGGGCAAGACTGTACAGGGTAAAGTGCTAGAAACCTTCGTCTGAAGATGACGCAGCCGTACACATCCAGCGTGGACAGTAATTCTGGGATCGCGGTAATTTCATTGGAGGTGTGGTGGACTTTGACCTGGCCGAGGATCAGATGCTGAGTGCTGATGACTGCATTCACCAATTGGGATGACGGGTAAGCGTGCGCGGTGCAGCACTAGAGTATCCCAGCACATTTCTCAACAACTTTCAGATGCGCTTACCCTGTCATGTCCCCCAAGGGTTCAAACAGGCTGCTTTGGTTGATATTGCAGAATCCACACCCCCTGATTCTTATGGGAAATGTAGATGTAGCCTCGGCGATCAACCAGCACATCTTCGGTTTGCACGACGAGCCGATCTTCTGGCATTGGACCATACCGTTTTTCTGGATCAGGCGGAATGAAGTAACCTACTTCTTGAGGCAAACGCGGCTGTGAAACGTCAAAGATTCGCAACCCAGCGTTGAAGTAAGTCAGGTACAACAAATCACCTTGCTTTTGCACATCTGGGTTGTGCAGCAAATGATTAATATTGTGCGGTCCTTGCCAGCCTCCCTTGGCCGAAAAGTCGCTGTAGCCGTATCCTTCGGGTGGTATGGGACGCGGCAAAACCGACAACAAAAATGGATTCGCCGGATCACGAATATCGACGATCGATGCATGAGCCGCCGCTCCACCACCGTAGGAAACATCCTCAGAATTTACATAGGCAATGCCCTGATCTGGCAGCGGCAAGACACTATGTACCCCAAAGCGGGCATGAAACGGTGGACTGAACGGCAGTCGCCCAATCTGTCGGGGTTTTGCCACATCGCTAATATCTAAAACCACCATTCCGGCTGCTCCGTAGGAGAGGTAGGCTAGATTACCTACCACATACGGCGGTCCGTGATGGGAAATGTGCATCGCAGCAGGCTTTTCACCGCCCGCGGTATGCTGTCCTGGAACCCACCACCGCCCAGCCTCACGTGGATTCGCAGGGTTACTGATATCCACAATCACGTAGATATTGCCTTCGTATCCCGGCATTCCCGCCGCTAAATGCATGTAGCGTCCGCCTGCGTAAAAGTTGCGATGGGTACCCGTGCCGCCAGTGCGAAATTGTCCCAACCGCTTTGGATTCACTGGGTCTTGAATATCCCAAATCAAAACGCCCTCATCAAAGGACTGCTGTTGATTCCCGCCGAAATTAGGAAAAATCTGCTCCAACGCCGTGATCATCGTGTTGCCAGACAGTTCCATTTGCAGCGTCCAGGTATTCTTCGGTCCCTCAATGAACTTGACGACTTTCGGTCGAGCTGGATCAGTGACATCGACGATCGACCATCCAGAGTCCCAGAAATGTCCCGTATAAAGATACCAGTGTCCTTGATGCTCTCGAATCGAGAACTTAAATGCAGGTCTGCTTGCCATGTCGCAGTATCCAACGGTGCGAACATTGTGCGCGATTGCTTCAGTCTGCCGCTTAAAGGTCTGGCTGAAATGACTGCGCTGTGGCGTCTCTTGCAGATAGGAACGATTGCGAATAGTTGGCTTGTCGATCTCTGATTGAGGTGGCTGTTGAGCTACTGCTTCTTTGCCCAGAATCGCACTGGTAAATCCGGCTACTGTGAAGGCGAGGAATGATCGTCGATCGCAAAATCCACACACGGCTTGCCTCCTCCGATTACGGCACGACATATTTGTCGTTATTGTCATAGTATTAAGCTAGCTAAAAAAGCTGGAAGCTGGCTCTATACGCACTCTAAAGTAGACCACGTTGAATGATTTGAAATTTCTGCTACTCTTCAGGGCGGTTTTCTAATGACTTACGACAATGATGATGAGATGCGACGGCTTGCAGAGGCACATGATCTTGATACTAGAATCGTTGCTATGAAGAATACTCATCATGCAAAAATGAGTGAACTATTAATTGGTCGCGATCTTAACTGGCTGCACTCACCTGGGAAGCATACGTAGAGAATTAGTACAACTCATACCTCAACAGAGTACAGGCGAGTGAACCGTTATAGACGGGAATGCGCCGCGCCGCTTTGAGGCCTATGTTTTTGGCCAGTTCCTTGTTCCCGGTCAGGACAAAAGCGGTCCAGCCCTTGAAGCGTTGTTTGAAGACGTCACCAAGGGTTCTGTAGAGTTCGATGAGTGTTTTGGTCTCGCCGAGCCGCTCCCCGTAAGGTGGGTTGCAGATCAGGATTCCGGGTCCGTCAGGAGCTTCGAGTTGTATCAACTCAGTGACATCGAACCTGACCAGGTGGGCGACACCACAGCGTGCGGCATTGGTGCGGGCGTGGTCGAGCACTTCGGGGTCGTGGTCCGCACCGCTGATGGGAGCCGGGAGACTCTCCTTGCACCGGGCTTCAGCCTCGTCGCGTAGACTCTGCCACAGAGGTTCATCAAAATCAGGCCAGCTCTCGAAGCCAAATTTGAGTCTGAATAGACCGGGTGCAATATCGAGCGCTTTTAGAGCTGCCTCCAGCGGCAGGGTTCCAGAACCGCACAGGGGATCGAGGAAAGGAAGTTCAGGGTTCCAACCGGCCAGTTCAAGCAACGCAGCCGCCAGGGTCTCCTTGAGCGGGGCTACTCCCATCGCCTGCCGGTACCCCCGGCGGTGCAGACTCGTACCCGAGCTATCCAGACTCAGGACGCAGCGTTCGCGGTAAATATGAACATTGACGCGCAGGTCCGGGTCGTTGATGTCAACGTCGGATCTGTGACCCTGGCTGAGCCGCTGTTGGTCAACGATGGCGTTCTTGACCTGCAAAGCCGTGAAGTGGGTGTGATTGAGGACCTGGTTCCCACCACCTGTACAGTCCACGGCCAGTGTGTGGTGCGGCGAAAGGTAGGTGTCCCAGGAGATGTTTTGGACTTCCCGGTAGAGTTCATCGGCATCGCGGCAGGCGAACTCTCGAATGGGTACGAGCACCCGGAAAATAGTTCTTGCCCAGAGATTGACCCGGTAGAGCAGGGCTCTATCCCCACTGAAATGGACGCCCGTAAAATCGGTCCGGACATCTTGCGCCCCCAGGTGTTGAAGTTCCTGAGCTGCAATCCCCTCGAGACCGCGAGCAACCGTCGCAAAGTAGTGCTCCATTCGAAAATTATGACCTGGACTGCCTGCATAGCTATGATGAGTGCGTCCGGGGGAGTTTGAAGCGTGCGTGGATGGATCGCGGCAATTGTACTGGCAGGCGGGCTGAACCTTGCGGTGACGGCACCGGCGAGCCCGGACGAGGTTCCCACCGTCCTGGCACCCGAGGACACCCCAGAGGAAGTACTTCGTCTTGAGGAACCGGATTATGCCTTCTCGCCGGTCGATGGTACACGCCTCACCCTTGGCGAGTATGCCCATCTGCAAGCGGAGCTTGCCGAGGCCCAGGAGGTTGCCCCTCAAATCAGCCCGCGCATCAAGCAATTGATTTTCTTGCTGAAGGCGCGCAAAGTTCTGCGCACTTTCCTGCCGTTTCTCTAAGACAGATTTAAGATCGAAAAGATTGAAAACGACTTTATGGATAGGGTATGGCAATCCAGGCAATTGAGCAAACTGACAAGCGGCTGCGTTTCGAGGTCCCCGGTTCACGCCGTCCGAGCACCTACTTCTTTGCTGTGGTCCTGACGGTGGGTGGTCTGGGATTTCTGCTGGCAGGGCTTTCGCCTTTCGTTGACACCAATTTGCTGCCCTTCACCGACACGCGTACTCTCTCACGCATTCCCCAGGGAGTGGCGATGATCTTCTACGGGGTGCTCGCGCTGCTAGCCTCGGCCTATTACTGGATGTCACTCGTCCTCAACCTCGGTGCCGGGTACAACGAATTCGACAAGGACAAAAACCTGCTCACCATTTACCGTAGCGGCTTCCCCGGCAAAAACCGCCATATCAAGTTCACCCATGACCTCGACAAGATCACCGGGCTCAAAGTCGAGATCAAGGGTGGGCTCAATCCCGCGCGGTCGCTGTTTCTCAAAATTCGCGGTGCCAACAACGTCCGACTCTCACCCATCGGCCAGCCTCCGGCCCTGGTGACAGTTGAGGACCAGGCGGCGGCTGTTGCCCGCTTCCTGAACATCGGTATCGAGGGGATCTAGACTTTGCCGCGAGCTACCCTGTGGTTGGCAATTCTCCTGTGGGGATTGGTTGCTCACCCGGCCCTGGCGGCTTCCCTGCCAACGGCCCTTAAAGAGTTACGCGCTATTGCCCGTCAGCCGCTTATGGACGGCTGGCGGATACACGCGGGACCGGTGGATGGGGCACAACTGCCGGACTTCGATGACCGTAGCTGGTCTGTAGCTAAACCGGACACCAAGGGCGCAATCGGTTGGGAGGGCGGAGGTAAAACGCTCTGGCTACGCCAGTGGGTGAGTGTGCCCGCGGACTGGCATGGCTATCCGAGTACCGCGACTCAGGTACGCCTCAATCTCATCTGGTGGGCGGCCGGGGCCGAAATTTACGTAGATGGCCGCTTTGTACAGAGCGGCGACCTCTACGATGCTGTGCAGCGGGTTGTCCTGAGCCGCTCTGTGCAGCCGGGCCAGAGGTTTCTGGTCGCGCTCAAGCTCACCAGCCCCGGACATGACCGGGGAGCACTCTCCCAGGCCAGATTGGATGTTGAAGCCGCTCCGGGCCGGACCGACCCGGCCATGGTGGCAGACGAGCTTGAAGTGGTGGACGGCTATTTACGCGAAATAGCCACGCCCCAGGAGAAGAAGCGCTTCGCCCCGGTGCTTGCACGCGCACTCGCTCAGATCGACTTCAAGCCGCTCAGTACCGGTAAGGTGGAGCGCTTCGAGCGCTCTTTGCAGTCGGCCCGTACGACTTTGACTCCCGTGGCTGCCCTGACCCGCAAACGGACTATTGCCCTGGTCGGGCACTCCCATATCGACATGGCCTGGTTGTGGCCGGTGCCTGAGACCCGCCAGGTGATCGAGAAGACTTTCCGCTCAGTCCTGGGTCTGCAAGCCGACTTCCCCCGGCTCCTCTTTGCCCAGAGCACGGCCCAGTCATACCAGTGGCTCGAGCAGGAACAACCCCGGTTGTTCGAGCAAATTCAGCAGCAGGTGCGCACCGGGCGCTGGGAACTGGTGGGCGGGATGTGGGTGGAGCCCGACCTCAACCTGCCGGATGGTGAATCGCTAGTCCGCCAGGTCTTCTACGGCAAGCGCTATTTTCTGAGCCGCTTCGGCCGAGAGGTACGTGTCGGGTGGAATCCGGATTCTTTCGGGTACACCTGGCAGTTGCCGCAGATCTACAAAAAAGCGGGAATCGATTATTTCCTGACCCAGAAGCTCGAGTGGAACGACACCACCAAGTTTCCGCACCGGACTTTCTGGTGGCAGGCTCCGGACGGGTCAAAAATTCTTGCCTACATGTCCCCGCCCCTGGGTGAGCAGATTGACCCGGTCAAGATGGCGAAGACGGCTCGCGCCTACGAAAAGAACACGGGCTATCCAAAGCTCATGTGGCTCTACGGCGTCGGTGACCACGGTGGCGGGCCGACCCGCGACATGCTCGAAACCGAGCAGCGCTGGGAGGGCTCAAAAGTCTACCCCAGGCTCGTGCCGACGACCGCCCGTCAGTTTTTGGGCGAACTGGAAAGTGCTGATCGGGACTACCGCTTCCCGACCTGGAAGGACGAGTTGTACCTGGAGTTTCACCGGGGCACCTTTACCACCCACGCGGATCAAAAACGGCACAACCGTCGCTCCGAGGTATTGCTCGGCAATCTGGAGCGCTTTTCTGCTGCGGACAGTTTGCTCGAAGGAGTAGCCTATCCCGGCCCGGAAATCGAAAAGCTCTGGAAGACGTTGCTATTCAACCAGTTCCACGACATTTTGCCGGGGAGCGCCATCCCGGCCGTGTACACCCAGGCCAACCGGGAATGGGAGGAACTCCAGGCAACGGGCGGGCAGATGCTCAATGCCACCCTGCACAGACTGGCATCCCAGGTGAATACGGCTGGTGAGGGTATCCCGGTCGTCGTCTTTAATGGTCAGGCCGGGTCGCGTAGTGCCGCTGTGCGCGTCCGGGTCGCGGACCTTCCCCCCGGTTCCCTGAGCGCCTTTGACCGCACCGGCAACGCAACACCTGTTCAGCGGACTGCGGAGGACTCCAACATGGTGGTCTTCTGGGCAAAGGAAGTTCCCGGTGTAGGTCAGAAAGTTTTCTGGTTGCGTCGCGATGTGGCACGTTCCGCCAGCCAACCCAATAGCCCTGTAAAAGGGCTTGAAAACAATTTCGTCCGTGTGCGGTTCGACGAACGCACCGGCAATCTCAGCAGCGTGTTCGACAAACAGACTGGACGGGAGACCTTGAGCGGTCCCGGCAATCAATTGCAATTGTTCAGGGACCAGGGCCAGTACTGGGACGCCTGGAATATCGATCCCAAGTATGCTTCGCATCCCCTCGCCGCTCCGACCCTGGTATCGCTTACTGCGCTCGAGCAGGGTCCGGTGCGTTCTGTAGTGCGAGTAGTGCGTCGTTTTGGGCAATCCACCTTCAGCCAGGACCTGATTTTGTACCGGGACTCGCCAGTCCTCTACATCGACAACCGGATTGACTGGCGAGAGCGGCACACCCTGCTCAAGGCCGCTTTTCCGCTGCGCACCCGGGCAAACCAGGCAACCTACGAGATTCCCTTTGCCACCATCGAGCGCAGTACACGGCGGGACACAGCACGGCAACGGGCACAGTGGGAAGTCCCGGCCCTGCGCTGGGCGAGTGTCTCGGATGGCCGGAGCGGGTCGAGCCTGCTCAACGACAGCAAATACGGCTACGACGCGCGTCTGGTCAAAAACGGCACCCTGCTGCGTCTTTCCCTGCTGCGCGGCCCCAAGTGGCCGGACCCAACCGCTGACCTGGGA
>JACMIX010000093.1 GCA_014380935.1 Gloeobacterales cyanobacterium ES-bin-141
ACCCAGAACACCCAGGTCGAGGCCACCAACATCAGTGTCGATTGTGCCTTCGAAAATCGTAAAGGAGCGGCGACCACTACCACGCTCACACCCGAGGCCCTCGAAGATACCCTGCGCCGTGCAGAGGAGTTGGCCCGTGTCGCGCCGCCGGACCCCGAGTACGTGAGCCCGCTCGGCCCGCAAAGCTTCCTCACCCCACCCGGTTACTTTCTGCAGACCGCCAGTTTGAGTCCCGAGGAGCGGGCAAGACGCGTCCTGGTGATTACCCAGAAAGCAGCTCAGGCCAAAGTTATTGCCTCAGGCACAGTTGAGAACGGGCAACTCGCCTCGGTACTTGCCACCTCCGCCGGTCTGTTCGGGTATGACCAGCGCACCAATGGCCTGATTGGCACCACGATGACAGCACCCGATAGTTCCGGCTGGGCCAGAAATGCGGCCCCCGATATTCGCCTGCTCGATCCCGCGCAACTGGCGGACGCAGCCATCGAACAGACCCGCATTGGAACCAATCCCAAAGACCTACCTGCCGGTCAATACACGGCAATCCTGTCCCCGGCTGCCGTGGGACAACTCCTCTGGTTTATGTTCTTCTTGATGGATGGGCGCAACACCCTGGACGGGATCACTTTTTTGTCCGGGGGAAAGCTGGGTCAGAAACTGGCCCCCGACTTCGTCACCCTGAAAAGCGACCCACTTGACGTGCGGGTGCCGGGGATTGCGATCGGTCAGGAGGGCATACCTCAGCGGGCCGTCAACTGGGTAGACAAAGGCGTCTTTCAAGAAGTCCGCTGGGACCGTTACACGGCTCAGAAAAACAAGCGGACTCCTACAGCCTTTCCCGGCAACCTGATCATGGGCGGCGATGAGAGCAAGTCCCTGGGAGACCTGGTCAAATCTACCGAGCGCGGCGTTTTTGTCACCCATGTCTGGTACGTGCGCTACGTCAAGCCGACCGACACACTGGTAACGGGCCTCACCCGCGACGGCACATTCTTGATCGAGAACGGCAAACTGGCGGGTGGGGTGAAAAACCTGCGCTTCAACGAGAGCGTCCTGGGCATACTCCAGCGGACCGTGGGCATGTCAAGAGCCGAGACCGCCGTGGACAACGAAGCTCCACCGAGCCGCTTTCCGGGCCTGAAGGTGCAAGACTTCAACTTCGTCAGCGCCACCCAGTTCTGAGTGCAGCTTACACTTCATCAGAGCGAATAGCCTGTATACAGGTTATTGAGTCTGAACCTGTTCTAGAATGAACTCGTTTTAGAATAAGCCCGTGGAACTGTTTGCACCTGCTGCTAATCGTCTAACCTTTGAAGAGTATCTGCTCTACCAGGGAGATCCAGATGTCCGCTACGAATTAGTCAGAGGGCGTCTCGTACCCATGGCCACCCCCTCAGGTTTACATACTGGTATCTGTCAGTTTCTGGTTCATGTTCTGCAACTGCATCTAGTCGCAATGGACCGACCATTGGTGGTGAAGACCGATCTCGGAGTCAGAACCAGGGATGACACAGCCCGGATTCCTGATGTTGTCGTCTGCAACCAGCCGTTGTGGCAGCGAGTCTGTGCCAGGCCCGGGGCAGGAGTCCTGGATCTGGGTGAACTACCCCTGCTGGTGATCGAGGTGACCAGTGAGAATCAGCGCGAGGATTACCTGCTCAAACGGGCCGAGTATGCGCTTGTAGAAATTCTCGAGTACTGGATCGTGGACCCAAAGCGCGCACGGGTGAGGGTCATGACCAACCCGCAGGGCGAAGAAGGCTATGAGCATTCGGATTTTGTTCGAGGCCAGAATATTGTTTCCACTGCACTTGTCGGCCTGACAATCTCGGTAGATCAGATCATGTCCCCACCATTGGTTGAGGACCTGTTACGAGAAGAACAATCGCAACTCGCGGAGGAACGTCAGGCTAAAAATCAGGCAATCCGACAAGCTGAGTTTGAGCGTCAGGCCAAGGACCGGGCGATGCATCAGACCGAACTCGAACGTCAGGCCAAAGACCAGGCAATGCAGCAGGTCGAGCTTGAGCGTCAACGCGCTGATGAGATGGCTCGCAGGCTCAGAGAATTGGGGCTTGAGCCTTGAGTTACACTATATGTATCTCTGCCTAAAGGGAAAGCAATTCTAATTGTCTCCTCCCTGCAGGGGTAGGCAACTTCTAGCTTTTCAGGCATCCTGGGTTTCAATAACGGTCTGCACAAACCTTAAATAGGTATGTAGCAGGCAGGGCCTACCGGGTTCTCTGCACATCTTCGCTGATTCATACGGAGTTTTTCATGTCCCGACACCGACGCCACGACCGGCATAACGCGCAGATTGTTGGAGTCATTGTTGGTATTACTATTCCCCTCGTCGCTTGTGCGACCCTGGTTAGCGCCAACTCGACTGGTGTCATGCCTATTTACGCAACCATCGAGATTGCATTCGGGTTGTTGGTACTCAGTACTCTGCTTGGTGCCTGGGTGTGGGTGCAGACAACGGAACACGATTGAGACTTCAGCCGAGCCTGTCTTTGCGCAACAGGGCAAATAGAGCGCGCCGTTTGTCATCCGATGAATTGATCGTCTCGGCTGTCTCGAAGAAGGCTGAGAGTACCACATCATCATCGGGGCAGACGCTGGCAGCTTTAATCAGCAAAGCTGCCTTGTCCGCGTCCGAGTCGATGCTCTCAGCCGATTTGAACATCTGAATCAGCACTTTATTACTGAGTCCGCTATTTAGAACAGCAGACAGAACCTGTTGCTTGTCGCTTGATGAGTCGATTGTTTCTACGGCCTCGAAAAAAGCAGGAGCCAGGCCAGCGCCGTCAGGTAGTTTAGCCGATTGGATGAGCAGAGCGGCCTTGTCCGCATCTGAATCAATATTCTGCACGGACTCCAGTAATTGTGTGAGAATCTCGGGTCTGGGAGTACCTTTTATCAGTACCTCAGACAGCACACGCCGCCTGTTTTCAGTCGCATCAATCGTCTCGACCGCTTCAAGAAAAGCAGGAGACATCTCATCTAGAGAATAGGTCTTTGCAACCGTGACCAGGACATCCGCTTTGTCCTCATCGGTATCCATGTCTCGTGCGGACTCGAGTACCAGGGACACAAGCTGTTTGTCGAGGCTCTTGTGCTTCATCACCTCAGACAATACGTGCCGCCTATCGCTCGAGGAATCAATCGTCCTGACTGCCTCGAAGAAGCTCTCGAATAAAGTCCTATCGAGCCCCGACGTTCTGGCCATAGCTGCGAGAACAATTGCCTTGTCCTCGTCGGAATCAAGGCTTGCAACTGACCTGATTATGGTAGCCGTCATACCGCGCTGATCTTTGAGCGGGAGCCCGTCTCCCTCACCTATATCACTGAACTTGAGATATCCCCCGGCTCTCAGCTCAATGCGCTTCTGGCCATCAGACAACCGGATACCAACAGAACCATCCGCAGACCTGACCCGTGCGGAAGTGTGTGCTACCCGTTCAGCAGCCTGCTCTATCTGGGCTTGTGCTCTTGCTTCCTCAGCTTCCGCCTCAATTTCAATTTCCTGTTGTTCTTCTTCTGGTACCGGTGGCTCCTCTTCTGTATATCGCACGGCAAATTGGTCGTACCGGTCTTCGAATGTATCGGAGGCCGTCTCGGGCAGGGCAATAACCGGTGCCAGACGTGTACCGAGGACGGTGAGTGCAATCAAAGTCCCAAGGGCGGCGAGAAAACTGGTTGCGGAGAGACGGGGAGCCGCATTGCGTTGCCGGTCAAGCAGCAACTCAATTCGCCTCGAAATCTGCTTGCGAAGGGTTACAGCTCCAGGTGCCGGGTAGTGATGTTGGGGCTGCCTGGTCAACTCCACTAGCTTCGTCAAACAGGCGGCATAAGGCCGGGGCCTGCCGGTCGTCGAGATAACCCAGTCATCGCAAGCGATTTCACGCTCTAGATCCAGCTGCCGACCAATCCACAAGACAGCCGGATGAAAAAAGAACGCCGCCTCGATCAACTTCTGAATCAGATTGGTCCAGTCATCCCACCTGCGCAGGTGCCCCAACTCGTGCAGCCCAACCAGGTCGAACTCGTCCTCACTCAACTGCTCGGCCAGGGACCGTGGAATGAGAATTACCGGGTCCACCAGACCGACAACCATTGGTAGGGCTACCTCGTCCGAACTGCACAGGCGTACCGCCCGACCTTTGCAATACGCCGCTATCCAGGGTTCCAGACGTTGTTGATACTCTGGTGCAAGCTCACTACTTGCGCACTTGAGTCGCCTCAAATGCAGATAACTTACAATTACCCGCAATGTCGATATGCTGGCAGCTACCAGTAGGCCCCCCAACAGTATCAGCGCCCACGGCCCCGGCAATTTGACCGGTAAAAGCAGAGTTGCAGCAGACTGTGATCCTTCGACACGACGCGCTCCCTGAAAGCTACCCGTACTTGCTGGCGCCTCGATTGGAGCGTCTACCGGCCAGTCTGCGACCGGTCCCTGCCGGTCAGAATGCGGATGCGGGTGGACTCCAGGAGCCGCAGGAAGCCTGGCAAACCAGCTTGCAGGGGCGCTCGGCAGGTCAGGTACTCGGCCCGCGAACAGGGGCAGGCAAACTACAGCAAGCAGTGTCACCCACCAGATGGCGTAGCGCGTAGTTGCGTTAATTCGTTTGAGAACACTCAACAAAAGCCCGACCAGGGCTGCAAGCGCCACGCCCTGCCACAAACCATTGAGCAATGCTTCCGCAACCAGCCGGGCTACCGGCTCGATCAATTCAAGAATCGTCATTGATTACCTGCCGTATACTCGACCATCTGCCAGCCACTCACCATTGGAACTCGCTTCAGTAGACAGGTGCATAACATTATTAAAAAATTAATACCCTGGAGTCAGGTTACTAAGCTTTGCCGGTCCTGTCAACGAACAAATTAATAGGTCGTCAGGTCTTGCCTCAAGTGCGGGGCGACCGACAATTGATGGCAGGCCAGAGACCGCACAACGATATCAAAACTGATGACTATGTTCACCACACCTTTGACGGCAATTATTCTTGCAGGCGGGCAGAGTCGGCGCATGGGACAAGATAAGGCTCTGCTACTGATCGCCGGCATTCCACTCATCCGTCACGTTGCCGACCGGGCTTTGCAGGTCTGCACACAGTTGCTCGTAGTTACTTCTACTCCCGAGTGCTACCGGGTGTGGCTACCTGAAGCCGTGTGGGTTGAGGATCTAGAAGTGGGTCAGGGGCCTCTCATGGGCCTTTACTCGGGGATGCGCGCTTCGCAGACGGTCTGGAACCTGGCGCTGGGCTGCGACACACCTACGCTAGACACCCATTGGCTACGTGGTTGCGCCGAAGAACTCTGCCAAAGCTCTGTACAAGTACACATTTCCCACTCGGAGCAGGGCTTCGAGCCCCTGACTGCTTTCTACCACCGTGATGTTCTAAGAGCCATGGAAACCTATCTGGCGGGGGGGCAACGTTCTTTTCAGCACTTTATTCCGACTGTGCCCCACAAGCTGCTCGCCCAACCGGATCTGCCTTTGCAAAACTGCAACACCCCCGAGCAATACACAAGACTGAGACAGCAACTCGAAGATCCCAATCAGTCTTGAACTACTCCTGGACAGGCACAT
>JACMIX010000094.1 GCA_014380935.1 Gloeobacterales cyanobacterium ES-bin-141
GAGGACTCAGACGGGCTAGAAATGGGCGGACTGGGCGGCCCAGAACTGTGAACGCATGATGGCCGTGGGATCTAAGACATAGAGTGTGGCCTGCTCAGAGATAGATGCAGACCTGACCTGAGCCTGTACGAAAGGTTGCAGGCGAGGGGACATAGTGGCAGGGAGTTCGGGTTGCATTTGTGCGGGATCAAGCCAGACCATGCCTTTGATCCCATCCACCGGCAGCCCCAACTTTTGTTCACCGTCCTGAATGATGATGACTGTGATCAGCCCCGAGGTAGTGAACGAAGTAGACTGCAAGCAATACTCCAGGTCTACTATCCACAGAACCTCACCACGCAGGTTGAATGCCCCGACCACGACCGGAGAGGTATTGGGTACGACTGTGATCTGGGCATCACTGAGTTCGATGACCTCGACGATGCCGGTAGCCGGAAAGGCGAAGTAGCCGGGCTCGTCTGGACACTGGAGGGTGGCTAGTTCAAAGCACAGGTGCAGATCGCCCCGGGGGGCCTCCACGGATGACAATGCATCTGACGGTGTTAGGGACAGTTCGCTCGAAACATTGCTCTGGTAGGAAGTATTCTGCATGGCAATCAGGTGGATGAGGATTCTTGCGTGCGTTGCAACAGCTGCTTGACGGTGCGGATCAATTCCTGGGATGAGAAGGGTTTGCTGACGTAGGCGTCTGCTCCCTGTTTGATCCCCCAGTGAATATCAAATTGTTCTGATTTTGAGGAGCAAAAGACGATTGGCATCTTGCTCGTACGCGGGTCGGACCTGATGCGGCGGCAGACCTCGTACCCACTCATCCTTGGCATGACGATGTCAAGAACAAGCACGTCGGGAGCGTGGGAGTCAATCTGTACGAGTGCCTCCTGACCGTCCTCAACTGAGACGACATCGAGACCGCCCTCGCGTAACACTGTTGCGATCATCTCCCGCTGGCTTAAATTGTCTTCAACTACAAGTACTGTACCCATCAGAAATGCCTCGCAAGTTCAAAGATGAGGAATGGACAACTCCTGGCCGACGTACCGCTCGACGGCGTCAAACAGCTCACGCTCACCAAAAGGCTTGGTGAGGTATTCCGTCGCGCCGGCCATACGGGCTCGCATCCGGTCTATATAACCGTCTTTGCCCGTCAACATAATCACCGGGGTCTGTTTGAAAGCCTGGGATTTGCGGATCATTGCGCACAGCTCGTAGCCGTCCAGGCGAGGCATCGCAATGTCAAGCAAGATTAAATCGGGCTTGAAGGTAAATAGATCACTAAACGCTTTGAGGGGATTGGAGATTGTCTGCACCTCATAACCGTGTACCTGCAAGAACAATTCGACACTTTTCTGGATCGAGATACTGTCGTCTACACAGGCGATGCGCCGGGTGCGTTTTGGGCGTGGAGTCCGAGTTGGAAGTTGGGTATCCGAGATCTGGATCACTCCCCGAGTGAGGTAGGGTGCAATGGCGCGGGCTACCGTGACAAAGTCTTTACCAAGCAATCGTGCCAGTTCCCGAAGGGTGTGTTTTCCGTTTATCCACTGCTGTAATTGGATGTAGACCTGGGGATTCAATTCCTGCTCAAGCGCGTGCCTGTCCACAATCACGGGCTTCTGGTCGGCGCTCTCGATTAGTGGTGTAAGCTTTTGCCACTCACCAAGGCGTTTGTCTGCTTGCAGCAGCAAGTCTGAGGCTTCCAGGCTCAGCAATACTGGCGTAAGGCCTGCGGTCGTCTCGAAAATGAACGCGCCTGCCGGCAGGCGCAACAGATCGAGCAAAATTTCCTCTGCTCCCAAACGGATGAGTTGTTGAATCTGGGTGATAGTAAGTGATTGTCTTTCAACCAGGCCACATAGCAGCTGATACTCCGGGGCACTGGTGGCATCCGAGGGCACATCGGCACTAAAAGACAACTCGAGATTCAAGCGTTGCGTGCATTGCTCGAGTCGTCGGCTGGCGAAGCTACCGTCTGTCGCGTAGGTGAGATGACCGCCCCGAAAAAAAAGCGACCAGAACCGGCCATCTCCCGCTTCGATCAACAATTCGCCGGTGCGCTGGTTGAGTTCGATAAGTTGCAGGAGGCTCTGGATATTGATCTGGCTTAGGTCGCCTTGCATCGGGGCTATCCCAGGAGGACATGAGTATTGTCAGATTGCCCCGATCCGGGCCTGATCCTGACAGCTCATCAAAATTTCCTGTTCGCACGGCATCTGAAGACTGCTGAACGGGTTGTTGGAGGATGCAGCGACCTGGGTAACTTTAGAGGGATGCCCTCAAATGAATTCCGCCCGTGCGCTACCTGGCTCTCGTTCAACGCAAACGCTTTTTGGGACATCAGGAATTGCATCTACTAGCTCGGGAGCTGGGCGAGTATTCCTGGAGCCCGACTCATGGGCAACTCGGCAGTGAACTTGCCAACCGATTTAACCCCAGCGCCCTGGTGATTGTTGAACTCAATGCCCATCAGCAGCCTGTGGGTATTGAGGAGGCCTCGGGCTATCTGGTGTCACTGTTGCAGA
Source organism: Gloeobacterales cyanobacterium ES-bin-141 (assembly GCA_014380935.1). Classification (GTDB taxonomy): domain Bacteria; phylum Cyanobacteriota; class Cyanobacteriia; order Gloeobacterales; family Gloeobacteraceae; genus JACMIX01. The sequence goes on from JACMIX010000094.1 coordinate 2,520, forward strand.
GCTTCTCGCGCTTTAGTGACAGTTTTAAGGCACAGGTTCAGGAAATCGAGTCCTGGAAGCAGTCACTTATTTATCAAAGTCAGGAGCTGAGTCGTCGGGAAAGCGAACTGCTCGAACGCGCTCAGGAGCTTGAAGTTCATTTCACTCAAATAGCCGGTGCTGAGTCCCGGGGCGATGCACCTGAGCCAGGGAAACCGTATTACCCAGACATCCTCACAGGTCAGATCCGAGAGCAACTTGTCGGGATTCGGGACACTTTGCAGGCACTGCTACCGGAGGCCACTACTGATGTAGCATTTGAGCACGACTGGACCAACTGGCAGACGGATTGGCAAAGTTATACCGAAGATGCAGCACAACTGGCTTTGCTCGAAAAAGAACTCGCACACGCCCAACAAGACTACGAACAGCAATGCCATTCTCTCCAGCACAGGTTGGCCACCTGGCGGGCAAACTGGACAGGCTGGGAGCGCGAGCAGCACCTGCTAGACTACCTGAGCGAGGGGAGTACCGCTCACCCGAACGAGAAGACGTTTGCTCCCCAGCCTGAGCAACGCCAGCTGTGTGAGCAGCAGCAAGAATATCGGCAACGGGCAAATCTGGTGCTTGAGCAGGAGAATGAACTCTCCTCCCAGCAGGCACAACTCCAGCGCCTAGACTCGCAACTAACACAAGATCTGTCTACAGCCGAACGGCGCGAACTCGAAGAAGAACGTGAGTTTGTCGAGCAGAGCTGTCAGATCCTGCGCGAGTCGCTCAGGCAGCAGCGGCAACGGCTCAAGGTAGAGCAGCATAAAGTCGAGCAGCAAGTGGGACAGCTCGAAACCCTGATAGCACAACTCGAGGACTCTACTAGAGTGACGGAGCGCACCTCACGGGGGGACTTCAGAACACACCTTCAGGCTCACCAAGCGAGCCTCACTGAGCGCCACAGGCGTCTTGAGCAAGAGCAGGCCGAGCTAAACATGACCCAATCTCAACTGAATCAGAGCAAGGAGGCGCTGAGCGAGGCTCAGGCCGAATGCGCTCAACACCGCCAGACAAACCAGTTCCAGTACACCCACCTGCAGGTATGCCAACTAGAGCTCGAAAAGCGCAGAGGTGCTCTTGAGGTCCGACGGTTACTGGCACAGGAGTGCGCTCCAGGTCTTGTCAGGCTTGAAAGTCTGCTTACCGGTCAGCACCTGTAGATCCGGGTGTCGTGGTGGAAAGCCGTACCCCGGTGTCAGAATGGCGGAGGTCTATCCCGGCAGCGATTACCCACATGACCAATCCGACTTCTACGTTGCGAGTGCGTTTTGCCCCCAGCCCGACTGGCTATCTACATGTTGGGGGAGCGCGTACAGCCCTCTTCAACTGGCTTCTCGCCCGCAAACTCGGCGGAGTGTTTGTTCTGCGTATCGAAGATACAGACCGGGAACGCTCGTCTGAGGCGATGATCGAAGGGGTGATTGCCGGGTTGCGCTGGTTGGGACTCGATTGGGATGAAGGTCCCTACTTGCAATCGGCATTTCTCGCCCGGCATCAGGCTGTGGCGGAGGAGCTGGTCGCCCGCGGACTTGCCTACCGGGCCTTCGAAACACCCCAGGAACTTGAAGCCCTACGACTGAGCGCTCAAGAACGCAAAGCATCCTTTCTGTACAAGGGCGGGAAGTGGCGCGATGCCTTGCCCGACGACACCCAGGCCCAGTTACAGGCAGGCATTCCTCACGTCATTCGCCTCGCAACACCGCGCTCGGGAATTTTTGAGTGGCACGACGATGTTTTCGGCCCACTCACTCAGGATTGGACCGAGGTCGATGACTACGTGCTGTTGCGATCTGACGGTAGCCCGACCTACATGCTCTCGGTGGTCGTCGATGATATCGACATGGGCATTACCCAGGTTGTGCGCGGTGCTGATCATATCGCTAATACTCCCAAGCAAGTTCTGCTCTACCAGGCACTCGGAGCCGCTCCACCCCGCTTCGCCCATCTCCCTCTCATCCTGGGTACAGACCGTTCACGCCTCTCCAAGCGCCACGGTGCCACCTCGGTACTAGCCTATCGGGATGAGGGGTTTCTGCCCTGGGCCTTCTGTAATTTCCTGGCCTTGATCGGTTGGAGCCCAAACGACAATCAAGAAGTTTTTGCCACTCCGGGGGAGCTGATTGAGCGCTTCAGCCTGGAGGGGGTCAGCCGTACCAACGGTGTCTTCGACGCAGATAAAGCCCGTTGGGTTAATTCTCAACATCTCGCTCACCATGTGGAGGAGAAAGAGTTACTGGAGCGGCTCCAGCCTCATCTTGCCGCACTCGACATTCAGCCGGCCAGTAGCCCCGAGGATGCTGCCTACCAGACCAGTGTCCAACTGCTCAAACCGCGCGCTCGTACGCTGGTGGAACTTGCCCAGATGCTACGCCCCTACCTCAGCGACAGCTTTGAGATTGATCAAGCCGCAGTGCGCAAAAACGTCCTGACCAGTGGTGCAGGTGACTTCTTGCCGGACCTCATCCAGGTGATCGAACAACTGGACTTCACAGACCTCGTCGCCATGGAGACCAGACTGCGAGAGTTTAGTGAGGCACACGCCCTCAGCACTGGTAAAGTCTTCAACTGCATCCGCACAGCTCTCACCGGACAAAAAGTTAGCCCCGGCATCTTCGAGACCCTCCAGGCAATTGGTCAGCTCCGCACCAGGCAACGTTTACAGCAAGCCCTCGAACTGTGTCAAACAGTACAACCTGCACCTTGAAAGATCCTTATCATTACCTGCGCCACTTGTAGCCTTCCGTTAATACTTCGATAATTACCTGTCTCAATCCCATAGGGCTTCGGGAACCGATGCTTGCACCCTCCATACCTGGCAGCCGAGACGAGTTAGAAGCGTTGCGTGAGCGACCGGTCAGCGACGAAGTGATGGCAGCTGCCATCCTCGGGGTAATCAGACTTGCCCATGCCGAGGGACAAAGCCTAGAAGACCTTCTCCGTCAGCTTAAGCAGGAAGACACGGGCAGTGCTGAGTTGGAGCAGGTGGATTGCGAGGATCTCTGCCGTCTGGTAACTTTTGCCTGGGACAGTCTTTTCTGATGTTTGCGATCCAATGAACGAGCTACCCCCCCTCGACACAGCGACTCTACGAGACATACTCGAGGAGCGGGTGCCGAACGCGACTGTCAACCGCCTGCTGTGGCACTGTCTGGGTTACCGTCCCAATTCCCTCGGGAACGGTTGGGACAGCACTCGAGTCCCAGAAGAATGGCAGCAGTATCCGGAGCCCCCGGATTTCATCGACAGCCGTCCTGCAATCGTCAAGCTGACGCGCTCGATTCCGGCTGAGCATAAACAGTTGCTCAAGGAAGTCCTTGCCTTTGAGGGGTATCGGGTCAGTGAGCTTACTCCCCACCGTACCCGTCGGGCTACTGCCGTAAACTGGCTGCTGAGTTTTCTCAGACGGACTGCCGGGGAGCGCTGAGGGCACGGACACGTAAGTGTCTGATAGGATGCAGTGCACAGGAGCAATGTGTAATGAACGATGTTGAGCACGGACCGGTCGATGCCTCAAGCGACCCAACCGACCAAGATCAAGGGCAGATGCATTCCGTCAACGACCTGGAAGGCTGCACCGATGAGCAGCTTGTCCGCCTCGGTTGCACCGATCCCCGTTACCTCATCGCGCTTCATTGTCGGTATGACGGGTTGGTCAAGGCACTAGTCACCGGGACCGACTCCCCATCCTGGCGCGCCGTCAAACAACAGGTCTGGATAGCGGCCTTTGACGAATTGTGCACAGCCAGAGCGAATCCGTTGCCGGTGGATGCCTGGCTTGGCCGCATTGCCGCTCGGACCCTGACGGCTGTTGTCCCCACGGGCGACACATTTTTACCCGACCCACTCGCCTGGTATTTAAGCGTTGCCCTGCGCGAACTATCTCCCTCTTTGCGTCTGATTTTGATTCTGGTCGAAGTGGCAAACTGGCCCGAAGACCGCATCGCTCGCTATTTCAGCGAACGGCAGATGGCACTGGGTCCGGCTTGGGTTTCCGAGCTTTACCAGGAAGCCCAGCGCTCGCTGCTTGAAAGACTGCCACCCCAGGTCCACAAGCTCTACTTCGATGGAACCCTCGAATACCTGAGCCTGATTCCCTGGCTTTATCCAGTTCTCTCAGAGGAACTTCAGTCGTTCGAACTCTGGCAAAAACGCAAGGTAATTGTGATCCCGGATCAGGAGCCCCCCGCAGCACTTCCCGTCCAGACCGACCGCAAGTTTCCGCAATGGACGCTCCTCAGCCTGGTCTTTCTAGCCAGTTCGCTCTTGGGTATACTTTCCTACCAGACAGTACGCAATGCGTTTGCCCCCTCCGAGATCACTCGCCGCCCATCCGTCCCATCGTTGCCATCCGCCCGCCTGCCGCTGCCCCCGCCATCTGCTCCCATTCAGCCTCCACGGGTACCGGTGCCGCCCAGGCCAAGTGAACCTCCCGTCCGCTCAGCACCACCCATACCACCCATTCCCCCCGGGGACGGCCGGGTTTATCTTTTGGTGAGCGATCCCGGTCCTGCCGGTCTTGTAAAACTGCGGCGCATCGAGCGCGAAGCCTATTACCGACCCTACCAGGGCCAGCCACACGTGCAGATTGGGGTGTATGACACCGAGCGCAAGGCGAGGCTGACGGCAACCCGTCTCGAAGATTTGGGCTTCAAACCCATCCTGGCCCGTCTCTGAGGCCTAGAAACTTGCCCGCTGTTGAATGAGATTGAGGAACTCCTGGCGGGTGCGTTGATCTTCTTTGAAAACACCGACCATTGAACTGGTCACAGTCAGCGAGTTGGACTTCTGGACACCTCGCATGATCATGCACATGTGCCTGGCTTCGATCACGACTGCGACCCCCTGGGGCTGGAGAACCTCTTGCAGGGCCTCGGCTACCTGGCGCGTCAGGCGTTCTTGCACCTGGAGACGGCGGGCAAACATCTCGACGATACGGGCAATTTTTGAAAGACCGACGACCTTTTGATCAGGGATGTAGGCAACGTGTGCCCTGCCGATGAAAGGCAACATGTGGTGCTCACACATGCTGAACAGATCGATGTCCCGCACCAGGACCATCTCGTCGTGGCCAACGTCGAAGATCGCGTTGTTGAGCAGTTCTGTCAGTGACTGCTCGTAGCCCTGGGTTAGAAAACGCAGCGCCTTGGCAACCCGCTTGGGGGTGTGCAGAAGACCTTCGCGGTCCGGTTGTTCTCCGACTCCGCGCAGCAGGACTTTGACTGCCTCCATCATCTGCTCATGGGTGACCCCGCCATCGCCGTCAGTTCCGTTCGCATTCTCAGGAGAATACCAGTCAGCAGGCAGAAAATCTTTTGGAGAAAGCGTCATAGTGCAGGTTCCTTTTGATTTAAAATGCGCCAAACCCGGGCATCAACACCGCCTCTTCTAAGACGGCGCTCTCGGGCAGGGTAACAGTCATCAGCACCAGTTGAGCGACCGTATCAGCTTGCAACATTCTGGTGCGGTCGAAATTTGCATTGACCAGGTCACTGTCCCACAGAGCAGTATCTACCGAGCCAGGACAGATGGCACTTACCCGGATACCGTCGTTGCGGACTTCCTGAGCCAGGGTACGCGAGAAGGCGAGTAAACCGGATTTACTCGCGCAGTATGCACCCCAGTCTGGAAAGGCACGCTGGGCCGCGATCGAGACCATATTCACGATGGTTCCCCGGCGACGCGCACGCATTGGACCGAGCACCTCGCGCGTCAGTGCGAAGGGTGCTGTCAAGTTGAGCGTGAGGACGCGTTGCCAATCTGATACTGATGTCTCTACCAGGCTACCGGTGTAGCCCATGCCGGCATTGTTGACGAGAACGCTTAAGGGACCAAGCTTTTGCTCGATGGTCTCAACCAGTCCGGCTAGTCGGTCAAACTCAGTCAGGTCCTGGACAAGTGGTAGTACCTCACCACCAAGGGCCTGCAGCTCACCTGCCACCTCGTCAAGCCGCTCGGCCTGACGGGCAACCAGGGCGACCCGAAAACCCTCTTTCACCAACTGACGAGCAATTGCCCGGCCGATACCGGAACTTGCACCTGTCACGAGTGCAACCTTCTCGTGCTCAGGTGGATGGTCTATCCTGTCTTCACTCATGCACAGTCCGGAGCGCTACATCGCTCAACTTGGTAGCAGAAAATACCCATTGACATTTGTCTAGTATAAGACGCGATTAGCGCCCGTGGCTTGTACTGTCGGTCGGTGTACACGTTCGCTTATGTCCTGTGTTGCTGCCACTGTTCTCGCAGGCGCAGGTTCTCTTCCCGCAGGCGCAGGTTCTCCTCGCGCAGGCGCAGGTTCTCGGCCCGGAGATCCGTATCCTCGTTGCCGATGTGCATGGACATGTTGCCAAGCTGCATTTTCATCGGCGGTAAAGGCGGCAGGGGCGCCGGAGCAGATGGTGCCGTCCTGATCTGACCGTCAACGATTTCGACCTGCACGGTCTGCAATTGGCCCTGGATTTCGAGCGTTGCATGCCTCTGCGAGTATTCGACGTGAGGAGCGACGCGCCAGTTGCCGGTCCGATAACTCGATTGTTGGGACTGCTGCTGACCCGGCCCGGTACTTTGCAGGGTGAGGTGTGTCAGGTCACCCTGGAGTGTAACGGTCAGAACCCGGCCCGGACCCAGGTGAAAAGTGTAAAGGTTGCCAGTAGACATGTTCAGAACCCGAAATCATCTGGATGCATAACTGTTCGCTGGTGGACGGGCCTAGCGCTTTTCCATCGTGCTCAGTTCTGCATCCTCTTTGCGGGTAGCAGGACTCGAGTAGAGCACCATTGCCGTGGCCGACGCCTGGGCGAGTCGCTCACTGTGGTTGGCTGCATCGGCGAAGTATTCATCAAGTTGGCCACAGAATCGCTGGGGCGTGATGTTACCGATACTCGGACTGACAGAGAAGCTCTGGACGCCGGAGGTCTTGTAGGCCTTTACCGAATCTTTGCAGTAGGAAAGTTTTTCTGCCTCTGAGGCCCGGATGAAGTCGCTACCAAGTTTGCTGCCAGCTAAACCACTGCTTGCTACCTGTTTTGGAGCCGGACTACTGCAACCAACCAGAATAAGAGCCAGTACCGCCAAGAGTTTGCGCATTGAAATCTCCAACAACCCACCCTTCCCATTTTGCCTGCTTGGCATGGAACTGAAGATATCCTCGGCAAACCAGGCCACCATAAGATGGGTGAAAATAGTTCAAATGAGTGAACCGGGATGTCCAGGGGAGGTGTCGAGTGGAAATAGAGCAGGACGTCAGCAGTTTGACAAGACAATACCGGCGGGCTAAGTCCCTCTTGCACGAACTCGAGGACGCGCTTGACGAACTTGAGAGCAAGATACAAACAGTCCGCCGGGACCAGGTTGAGCAACTGCAACGGCAGTTGCGCCGTGCTCGGGCTATCCTGCGTGACCTGGACGGGTTGGCAGCCGATTACAGCGACAGCCGTCCCCTGCGCGACTTGCTCGATGATGTGGACCGGCAACTTGACCGCTGTGATCGGCTAGATGTCTGCCTGGAGCGCCTGGCCGTCACGGGGGAACCTGACCGGCGTACGCCCGTTGTCGATAACCTGCCGCCAAGCGACCTGTTTGTTGGACGCACCGAGGAAATTGCGCGTTGCCTGGAAGGACTGAGTCCTGAGGAACGAGGCTGGGGGGTGATCATCGACGGTCAGGGAGGCCAGGGTAAGACCGCACTTGCCCTGGCCGTCGCCGAGCAGTGCCGGGCGGAAGGCCGCTTTGGAGCTTATCTGTGGGTGAGTGCCAAGACGACCGTGCTTACCTCTCAGGGCATCCACAAAGACACCCTGGCACCTACCACCCTTGATGCTTTGCTGGACGAACTGGGTGGGCTGTTGAGCACAGAAGTGCGCCGCTTGCCCTCGACCGAATTGAAGCGCGGACAACTCGAACGGGCACTCAGGGGAACGGGTGCTCTACTGGTCCTGGACAATCTGGAGACCTTGAGTGCTGAGGACCGCCAGCAGGTCGGCGAGTTCTTGCGGCGCTTGCCCCCGGATTGCAAAGCGATCGTCACCAGCCGCAGGCGTTCCGGGGAGAGTGCGGTCACGGTGCGCCTCGACCGCCTGCCCTGGCAGACGGCCCGGGAGTTGTTTATGCAGCTTGGCAGGCGGGAAGCCCCCGTGCAGGAACTAGTCGAGCACCTGGGTGAGGCCCGCCTCCAGAAGCTCTACAAGTCGAGCGGCGGATCGCCCCTGGCCTTGCGCTGGATTATCGGCTTCATGCGCGAGAAGGGCTATAGTTTTGAGCGTGTGCTGGAGCTGCTCGACAATGCTTCCCGGAGCAGCGACCTCCACGACTTCGTCTTTCAAGAAGCCCTCGAACAGTTATCCCCGGAAGGCAGACAGGCATTCTCCGGTCTGGCTCTGTTCCGAACCCCGGCTACATTGACCCAACTTGCAGCAACGAGCGGCCTCACAGGCGAAGTGGCAGAGACCGCAGTCGAGCAACTAGTCCTCTTGTCACTGGTCGAATCGGACAGTGAACACGAACGCTTTCACCTGCTGCCCCTCACCCATACACTTGCCCGCTCCTATGTCGATGAGGAATGCGGCCTGCGCTTCGCGCGGACCTGGGCCGAATTCGCCCGTATCCACGGAGGCGATCACCCGGAGGACTTCACCTCCTACGACCGGCTTGAGGCGGAGTGGCCCAACCTGGAGGGCGGCCTTGCCTGGTTGTACAAGATGAGTGTGACCTCGACCGGACATCGGTCGGCCCTGGTTTTACCAGATCTCGTCCAATCCTTGCGCCGCTTTTTGTGGTTCCGGGGCTATTGGAATGAACTGGTCGAGCTGGGCAAACAGTGCTTTGAAGTTGCCCAGACTACTGGGAACTGGACAGGAGCGGTATGGGGTGCGCAGTGTGTCGCGTGGGTTTATGGACCCTATGCGCGCAACCTGCCCGAGGCGGCGGAGCACTGGATGAAGCAGCTCGTGCAGGCGGCAGAGCAGTGTGGCCTCAAGCCTGAGGCCGATATCTACGTCCTGCGTTGGGAAGGAATCCAGGCGCGGGTCCGGGGTGAATTTGACCATGCCGAGACCTGTCTACAGGTTGTCCTCAAACATTGCCGCGCTCACAGCACCCCACGTCAGGTGGCGACGACTTTAAACGACCTGGGGGGAGTGGCAAGCGACCGGCAAGACTATGACCGGGCCGCCGTCTATTATCAGCAGGCACGCTTTCAGGCTCGTGGTCTGAGGGAGGAGACGGCCTGCGCTACTCTCAATCTGGGCCTTACGGCCTTCTACCGCGGTGAAGTCTCCCTGGCTAAACAACGGTTGGAGGAAGGGCTCGCGATTGCTGAGGATATTCACCGGCGCGATTTGATTGCCGAGGGACGCTCGCGCCTTGCCCGCGTATTGGCCCACGACGGACAAAAAGACGAAGCCTTGAACCTTGCCACCCAGGCCCTGGCTATCTTTGAGCGCCTACAGCACACCAGCCTCGAATCCACCCGAACGCTAGTTCAAAAACTGTCCAATTGAGGCTGCCTGCTACAGGCTCGCGGCTTGCGGCACGAAGACTGCCGAATCATAGTAGGCGCGGAAGCGGCGCACCTGCTGGCCGTCCGTCTCGATGACGCTCACGCCCCGGTAGCGGATCGACTCACCCGATGGGCGCACACCCTCTGAGGTCCACTCCATGACAGCGGCGTTATTACCATCGACTACATGCGTGAATTGAGAACGAATCTTCCCGAACGACAACAAGTATTCGTGCCAGAAACGTCTCGCACCCTCCAGACCACGCATGGGTTCCACGACTGCGAGGTTACTCAGTTCCGCGTCGCCTGTGAACATCGCTACCAGGGGTTCAGGGTCTCCGGTCTGCTCGATTTGTTGAAGCGTACTCATAAAACGCTCTGCCATATCACTTGCCATAATATTCCTCCCCGCGTTGGTTCAGGCTGGTTCTGCCCGGTATGCCCATTATTCGAATCGTGCCGCTCAGTAACCGGCTCTGCCCTCCATCGCAGGTACCAATTGCTAATCGTTTTGCCAGCGTAGAGAATTTCTCGCGAGGCAATTCAGCATCAAAAGCGTGCTATTCCTGACCCTGCTGCAAAGAAACTGTTACAAAACGGGTACGCTAAAGAGCGCCACTTTGGGAGAGGTAATGCAGAACGGGGCAAGTACCAGAAGATCGCGCGGCGACCAACCCGGGTCTGAGCATCGACATAGCCTGTACTTGACCGATACTGCCTGGGAAGCCCTAGCACGGGTTGCCCGCGAACAGGACCTGGATCCGACGGACTTAATCGAGGAGTGGGCTCGCGGCAGGCAAGTCATTGCTGCTGTGAAGGCAAGCTCAGCTGAGCCACGCCTAAGTACTGCTGTTGCAGAAAACTATGACACTGGTGAGTACGAGCATCTTGAAGCTGCCCTACATGAGAGCGAGCAACGTTTACAAGCCATTCTCGATTACTCCACGGCAGTCATTTACCTCAAGGACTTGCAGGGCCGCTATATCCTGGTCAATCGGCAGTATGAAAATTTGACCCATGTCAGCAGAGAGATGATCGTCGGTCAGACGGACGAGCTTGTCTTTCCGGCAGAAATTGCCGATTTGATGCGTACACACGACCGTCAAGTGCTCGAAGCCTGTGGTGCCCTGGAGTTTGAAGAGGATGTTCTGCTCGATGATGGAATGCATGTCTACCTCGCGATCAAATTTCCCCTCTACGACTTGAACGGTCTTCCTTACGGTGTCTGCGGCATCTCCTCTGACATCACTCAGCGCAAGCGAGATGAGAATGCCCTCAAGAAAGCACATGGCGAGCTTGAGATTCGCATTGCCGAACGCACTGTGGAGTTGGAGCGGGCCAACGCGCAACTCCACAACGAGGTCATCGAGCGCAAACGTTCCGAGCAAACCCTGCGCGAGAGCGAAGCGCGATTCAGGCGTCTGGCCGAGTCCAACCTGATCGGGGTTCTCTTCGCCGACATTTACGGCAATATCAGCGATGCCAACGAGGCCTTCCTTTCGATGGTGGGTTACACGCAAGAGGACCTCCGTGCGGGACAGGTGCGCTGGACAGACATGACCCCGAGCGAATATCGCCCGCTCGCCGAGCAGGCCCTCGCCGAGCTTGGGGCGTCCGGCGTGTGCATACCTTTCGAGAAGGAATATATACACAAAGATGGTCATCGCGTTCCTGTCTTGCATGGCAGTGCATTGTTGGAGGGTTCTCGGGAGCACTGCGTCAGTTTCGTGCTCGATTTGAGCAAGCGAAAGCAGACAGAGGTAGCCCTACGCCAGAGTGAGGAGCGGTTGCGGCTTGCCCTCGAAGCGGCAAGTATGGGTTGCTGGGACTGGGACATCCTCGGGGGCGAAGTGATCCGGACCACCCAGGCGGATCTGTTCGGGCTCGAGCACGACGGCTCCAAGCAGACTTGCATCGACTACACCAACTTCATACACCCGGAGGACCGCGTGCTCGCCAACCAGGCCGTGGTCCGCGCTATTGAGCAGAAACAAAACTACGACATTGAGTTTCGGGTTGTCTGGCCGGACGGGAGTATTCACTGGCTAGCATCGTGGGGCCGGGTGGTTTATGACGCCACGGGCCGGGCCGTGCGTATGAGTGGTGTGAGCACGGACATTACAGACCGCAAGCGAGCCGAGCAGATGTTACTGGAGCGCACACGCCTGGTGCAGTTGAGCAGTGATATCGGTCTTGCGCTTACCCGAGACGGCACTTTAGCGGAAATTTTGCACAGATGTGCTCAGGCCCTGGTTCGGCACCTCGATGCCGCCTTTGCCCGTATCTGGATCCTCAATCAAGATCAAGATGTCCTGGAGTTACAGGCCAGTGCGGGCATTTATACAAACCTCGATGGCTTCCACAGTCGCGTGCGAGTCGGCCAGTTCAAAATCGGACTCATAGCCCAGCAGCGCCAGCCGCACCTGACTAACGCGGTGATCGGTGATCTCCACATACACGACCAGGAGTGGGCCAGACGGGAGAAGATGGTCGCCTTCGCGGGTTATCCCCTGGTAGTTAAGGACGAACTCCTGGGTGTCGTGGGAGTTTTCGCGCGTCAGGCGCTCAGCGGAGCTGCCCTTGATGCCATCGCTTCCGTTGCTATTACGATTGCCCTGGTCATTCAGCGCAAGCAGGCCGAGCAACAGTTGCAAGCAGCGAAGGCCGCCGCTGAGATGGCCAGCCGGACCAAGAGTGAATTCCTTGCCAACATGAGCCATGAGATCCGTACGCCCATGAACGGCATTATCGGTATGACCAGTCTCCTGTTTGACACTGAACTCACTGACGAACAACACTACTACGCCCGGACCATCCACTCTTCTAGTGATGCCCTACTCGGCATCATCAACGACATCCTGGATTTCTCCAAAGTCGAAGCGGGTAAGCTCGACCTTGAAGTGGTCGAGTTCAGACTACACAGAACCATTGAGGACGTAGTCCAACTGCTCAGCGAGAGCGCGACCGCTAAAGGATTGCAATTGCATTTGCAACTGCACGACGATATACCTGATCTTCTCAGTGGCGATCCCGGCCGACTACGCCAGGTTCTGACCAACCTGATTAGTAATGCCGTCAAGTTCACCTCTCAAGGGCAAATCAGGGTTCGCACCGCACTGGTTCATCAAGATGCCGAAACTGTGCTGGTACGTTTTGAGGTTATTGACACCGGTATCGGAATTAGTGCTGAGGTGCAGGCACGGCTGTTTCAATCTTTCTCACAGGCCGATAGCTCGACGACGCGCAAATATGGTGGGACTGGACTGGGACTCGCCATATCCAAACGCCTGGTCGAACTGATGGGTGGTCAGATTGGAGTCGAAAGTGAACCCGGTGCAGGCTCGACGTTCTGGTTTACAGTCCGGCTGGAGCAGTGGTTACAAAATACGCAGGACACACCGGTTGTCACTCCAGTAGAGCCCTTGCGGGTCAAGTCACCTGTACATGCTCGTATCCTGGTGGCCGAGGACAACCCGGTCAACCAGGTAGTCACGGTGCGGCAACTGGAGAAGCTCGGCTACTCGGTAGATATCGCCACCAATGGTCTCGAAGCCCTGAACGCGCTGGCGCACAGGCGATACGGCTTAGTGTTGATGGATTGCCAGATGCCCGAGATGGATGGGTTCACGGCGACCGTCGAGGTCCGCAGGCGCGAGGGGAAAACGCACCATACTCCGATTATTGCTATGACAGCCAATGCCATGCGGGGCGACCGCGAACGATGTCTCGCGGTCGGGATGGATGACTATTTACCCAAGCCGGTTCGCAAAGAGGACCTGGCACGGATCCTTCAGCACTGGATGTCGGTTGGGTAACAAGTTCTTATTTGGCCTCCATCCAGTTCTTGCCGCTATTGATTTCGACTTTGAGTGGTACACAGAGCGTAAAGGCATTTTCCATCTCCTCGCGGATCAGCGGCAGAACCTGGTCCCATTCCTGCGGAGGAACTTCGAGGACCAGTTCATCATGCACCTGAAGTAGCAAGCGGCTTGCGTATTTTTGGAGTTTGGCGTGTAAGCGGGCCATAGCTAGCTTGATGATGTCGGAGGCAGTGCCCTGTATGGGTGCATTGACCGCGGCTCTAAGCATGGCCTCGCGCTCGCGCTGGCCCTGACGCTCGAGGTCGTGGAAGTAGCGGCGACGGCCCAGGATGGTCTCGACGTAACCTTGCTCGAGTACCAAGCGGCGGGTTTGCTCAAAGTAGGTAAAGATGTTCGGGTAGCGCTGCTTGTAGGCGGAGATGAAACTTTCCGCCACCGCCTGCCCTACACCTGCCTCACGGGCGAAGCGCCGCGCACCCATGCCGTAGACGATGCCGTAGTTGAGTGTTTTGGCCAGACGGCGCTCATCGGCACTCACCTCGGGTTTACCAAGTAGCAGTCTGGCAGTCAGGGTGTGGACATCGTCATCGGTCTGAAAAGCTTTGAGCAGAACATCTTCTTGGGTGAGGTGGGCAAGAATGCGCAACTCAATTTGTGAGTAGTCGGCTGCGACGAGCAACCAGCCCGGTTCTGGAACAAAGCCCCGGCGTATCCGCCGGGAGAAGGAAGTGCGTACAGGGATATTTTGCAGGTTGGGATTGGAACTAGAAAGCCTGCCCGTCGTAGTGACGGTCTGGTTGAAATCGGTATGCACGCGGTCGGTTTTGGGGTTGACCAGCTGCGGTAGAGCATCGACGTAGGTGGATTTGAGCTTGCTGAGGGTGCGGTAATTGAGCAGCGTCTCGACAAGCGGGTGATCATCGCGCAGTTTTTCGAGCACGGCGGCGTCAGTCGAATACCCCAGGCTGGTCTTGCGGCTCTTCTTGGTGGAGAGCCCCAACTTGCCGAACAATACATCACTTAGTTGCTTGGGCGAATTGAGGTTAAAGTTTTCCCCGGCAATCCGGTAAGAATCCTGCTCGATGGTCTGCAAGTCGCGATCAAGTTCGGTGGAGAGTTCTTTGAGGTAGTCGCGGTCGATGCGGATTCCCTGCCACTCCATGTCGGCAAGTACCGGCTCGAGAGGTAGCTCGATTGCCTTCAACAACTCACCCAGGCGGGGAACCTCGGCAAGCTTAGCTTCGAGGACCGGCAGGAGTTGATAGGTACAGACCACATCCATGGCGCAGTAGCGAGCAACCTGGTCAATGCTCAACTGATCGATGGTCCGGCCTTTGCCCACCAGAGCCGTGTAGGACCCCATGGCAATTTGCAGATGGTTCTGGGCCAGGGCCTGAAGACTATGCCCGGCTTCTGGGTTGAGGACGTAACTTGCGAGCATGGGGTCAAAGACCACCCCGGCAAGCTCGATGCCCGCGCTACGCAGCACCAACCGGTCGTACTTGGCATTCTGGAAAACTTTGGGCCGCCCGGCATCTTCCCAGTAGGGCTTGAGTCCCGCGAGGACCTGTTCTTCGAGTAGGTTCTGGCCGGTAGTGTGGCGCAGGGGCAGGTAGTAAGCCGTCTCGCCATCCCAGGAGCACCCGATCCCGACCAGGCGTGCGGCAATCGGATCGAGACCGGTGGTCTCTGTGTCCCAGGCAACCGGGCCACCGTGGGCGGCAAGTAAAGCCAGGAAGGCCTCCCACTGCTCGGCGGTCTGCACGATCTCGACTACCGGCTCGAAGACACGGGCCTCACCAAAGTCAAACCACAGGTCATCCTCGCTCGCTCGGGCGGGGATGTAGTTGTCGCTTGAGGAGGGTTGGGGCTCCGGCTGGGGAGGCAGTCGGGTCACTCCCCCAAACAGGCGCTGCAGGCGTTCGAGCTGGCGCAAGAAGGACTTGAACTCCAATTGTTCGAACAGGGGTACGAGCACATCCGCCTCGAAACCGTGCAGGCGACAGGCCTCGAGGTCCGCAACGAGCGGCACGTCCGTTTGAATGGTCGCCATCCAGTAGGAATGGCGGGCTGCCTCTTCATCAGCCTGCAGCTTCTTACCCGTGGCAC
>JACMIX010000095.1 GCA_014380935.1 Gloeobacterales cyanobacterium ES-bin-141
CTCAAGTCCCGCTTGCGAGTCCCCAAGCGTACCCGTCACCACCAGGACATCGGTGGGTTGGGCAGATGTGCGCTTGAGAACCCGGTCGGGTGCGACGATGCCAAGGGCCGTCACAGCGATACTCCTGCTTTGAGCCCGGCAATTATCGCAACCCAGAATGGGTGCTCCATGTGGGTCCGCACATTCGGTGAAGCCCCGATATAACTCTTCAACCCAGTTCACCGGGGTCTCGGGCGGCAGGCCCAACCCGATCAGTGTTCCAATCGGACGTGCACCCATGGCCGCGAGGTCTGAGAGGTTAGCAGCCGCGGCACGCCAACCGACATCCGCAGCACGGGTAGTACGTTCGCTGAAATGCACGCCCTCAAAGAGCAGATCCGTCGTGACCACCAGGTTGCCCGTGGCCATGGCAAGTACGGCTCCGTCATCTCCGGCCGGAACCTGGATCTGCCCTGAGTGACCAAAATAGGGCGCCAACCGCTTTAGCAAGCCCTGCTCGCCCAGGGTGGCGAGGGTGTCTTGCACTAACGCAACTGCGTATAAACAACGTTTGAAATGGTCGGGATCTCAGCGTAGCGACCCAGAAGACTCTGGACGATACCATAGGTTCCCCCAACGAGTGCGCCCAGGAAAAGGGTATTGGAGAGAACCTGTCCAATTGTCTCAATGCCCGGCAGGAAAGCCAGGAGCTTAAGCAACAAAGGTAGAACAATCCCCATCAGCACTAAAATGATGTCCAGCAATAGTGCCTGGAAGACATTGAAGCGCACAAAATGGCTGATGTTGGTGTTATTCACGACCAGGGCAAACAGGGCGATGAAAATGGCAAGCCCGAGAAAGCCCGAGTTGAGGTCGATAATCGGCTGGAAAAACCCCAGTACACCTACGAGGCCAAACTGCTGCAGGAGACTGACACCGTAAACCACCCCACTGGCGATGGGCAACAAGTAAGGCAAACTGGCAAAGATCCGGTCCTGGGTGGTCGTACTACCGCGCCAACTCATATGCAATGCCTATAAATGTGTCTTGTACTGGGCAAGATGGAACCCCATCTGACAATGATATTGATTGCTCACCTGAGAGGCTACTGACGGTAACTTGCGAGCACATAACAGCCGGTCTCCCTGATGACGGGGCCGACCATGAATATCAGCCCAGAGGCAGGCAGTACACACGGATCCTGCCGGGACGATGCCGTCCTTCAACAGAAGCACGAGTGCCACTTCCTCCAAAGGTCTACTTCCGATCACTTCCTCTATTTTGCCCCACCCGAACGCGTAAGTCTAATGCACCCGGCACAGCTCATCTACCTGTGCAATCGAAATTTGCTCCCAGGCGCTCAACTCGCCTGAAACCAGGTGGACGCCCGCAACTTTTTCAAGTGCTGCACTCAGAGCAGTAATAACCTCGGGTACCGAGAGTGCGGGCAGGATCGCTCGTAAACCCACAACCCGGTCAGCCGATTGCAGGCCGAATAGAGTGTCTAATTTCGCATAGTCCGGCTCAAGCAAGATCGAGCCATGTTGCAGAATAGCCCCACCCCGACGCGCCTGAGCGCTCCCGATCAGTTTGCGGCCCCGCCAGACCAGATCCGCCCGAGTGGCTGTCCCAAAACAGCTCGGGTTGTGGATATAGCCCCTACCTGCTTCCCCATAACTGAGCTGAATACCCAGGTGAGCGGCCCCGGTTAGCAAGAACTCCGAGAGGTACAAATAGCTCTTGGTAACAGTCTGAGTGTCGTTGGTAACAGTGAGGGCGTAGGTCAACTCGTCTGCATGCCAAACTGCCCGTCCACCGGTTGGTCGCCGGACGACCGGCACCTCCTGCCAGCGTGGGTCGACCTGCTGGTGGTAGCCCAAAGACAACGCTGGAGGCGACCAGCCGTAAAAGCGCAGCGTCGGTGGGCTGAACCCCCGGCGCAACCCTTCGAGCAAGACTGTGTCAGTGGCCATCTGTAGTGCGCCGGGAGCCCGGGTATAGGGCAACCAACGCATCAGCACGGGATCACTCAGGGTGCCTGCCCACCGAACTGCTCCAGTAGAGATTCGTCGTACTCATCCGCCAGGGTAGCGACAATCGTAATCGCGCGCGAGATTTCACCCGGATCGATACTGTCCAGGGTACGCATTGAAAGCAGGACAACTTCGTCGTTGCGGATGCAGAAACGGGACTCCCAGGTCTCAAGCCAGTTGCGCTCCAGTAAAAACCGGTACAGGTCACCTTCTTTTTCCGGTGTCGCGGGCATTTTGAGCACCGGTGCCCAAACGGTCAGTGTGTCGTCGTCGGTTTCGCCCGTGATGGCGACATATACCCGGATGGTACCGTACTTGAAGATCCAGAGCAGGCCCTTGTCGCTGTCGGGCATCTGGGTGAAGCGGATCGAGCCTTCAACGGCAAGACTATCTATGACTGTCTCCACTTCCTCACGATGTGTGCTGAGCTTCATCTCGGCATCGCTCAACGACTCGCGACTGGATGGGTCCATCTGGTCATACCTCAGTGCTTGTTTCATTCTCTGTTTTACCAGGCTTTGGCCGGCTTCCACTGTAAAGTTGCCCGCACCGTGCGGTCTACTTCACTCTTGTCGAGCAGGTGTGGTTTGAGATTCTATACGGCATAGCAGGTGTGATGCGCGACAAGCGGCTTCAAGCCTCCTGCGCGCGGTGTATGATGACCTAAAGCATTCCACGGTTCTGCAACTGAGCTGTATCTGCGTTTCCTGCAACAGTCATCCGAAAATCAGGGAAAACGATGACACCACTTACACTGACATTAAATATGCCGTTCCTTGATGTTCTCGGTAGCGAGGAAAGAGAGCGGTTGATGGCCCTGGCGACCAAGATTCAATTGCGTCCCGGTGAATCTGTCCCCCTGACTCGGGCGAGTGACACATGCCTTTACCTCGTAGAATCGGGTGCCTTTATCGAGCGGATGTATTACGGTGCAAGAACAGTACCCATCATACGTATTGCCGATGCGGGCGAGTTGTTTAATACCAACCGTTTGTTCCTGGAGGCGAGCTACTATCGCAGTGAACTGCGCGGTGTACATATCGAGCACAACAGTCTGTATGCCTGGCAGGTTGCCGACTTTTACAACTGTCTCAAAGCAAGTCCCAGCGGCATGATGAAGCTGTGCAGCTTATACGATTCCCAGCTGCGCTGGAGCAATTTAAATCTCTACGAAGCAGTTGCTCATTCGGCGTACTACCGGCTGGTAAATCTACTGGTTGGTCTCGCAAATAAGTTCGGTTACCTCAACTCCAACGGCTCGACAGTGCTCCTGCCTTTAAAATTAACCGTCAAGGACCTCAGTGAGTGCATTAACGTCTCGCGCGAGACCGGCTCCAATCTGGTCAATAAATTGCGCCGCAAGGGTATTATTGGCCCCGGCAAATATATCAAAGTCGAGCTAGCCAAGCTGCGCGAGTACGCTTCAACCCTTGAGTAAAAGCTGCCTCAGGCTCCGGCAGCCTCTTTAGCGGCGTACATCACTTCAAGGGAGATCCGGCTGAGACCGGACTCGCGGGCAAACTTCTCGGTATTGCGCTTGACCTTACCGCGCACAAAGCCGGGGATCTTGGCAAGTTCCCTAGCAGCGTCGTCGCTCCACTCAAGGCCAGTCTCAGCAGTAACGGTCTTGGTGATCACTTCTTTGGTGTCGTGTCCCCCGAAGACTTCGAGCAAATGGTCTTCCATGCCCAGGGTGAAGGAGTTGTAGACGAGGTCTGCCATCTGGTTGGTGCCTTCGTACCCGAGGAACGGACGGTAGGAGACCGGGAAGTTTTGAATGTGAATGGGTGATGAGATAACACCGCAAGGGATATTGAGGCGCTTACCGACATGTCTTTCCATTTGGGTGCCGAAAATAGCGGCAGGCTCGGCTTGGGCAATCCGGTCGCCAATATGAGCATGATCGTCGGAGATGATTACCTCATCACACATGCCTTCAACCTGGGCACGAAACCACTCGGCATCGTGCTTGCAGAAGGTCCCGGCCCACACGACGCGTACGCCCATCTCCTGGGTCAAGATCCGGGTCATCGCAGCGGCGTGGGTGGTGTCGCCATAGACAACGGCCCGCTTACCCTGCAGGTTCTGACAGTCAATCGAGCGTGAGAACCAGGCCGCCTGAGAAACGAACAAGGTCTGTTCTTTAATGAAGGGCTCGTAGTCAACCACGCTTCCCCGGTCGCCCAGGATAGTCTGGATGGCGCGTACGAAGCGAGCCGTCTGCATCACACCCATTGGCGTGATGTCCACGTAGGGTTGCTCGAAGCGCTCCTGCAAAAACTCAGCTGTCGTACGACCGAGTTCGCGGTAGGGCACGATATTGAACCAGGCCCGGGGCAGGTTCTGCAATTCGTGAACCGTGCAGCCCTCGGGAGCAACGAGATTTACAGCAATCCCGAGCTGGCCCAGCAGTTTCTTGAGTTCCTGACAGTCATGGGTGTTGTGAAAGCCGAGGGTCGAGATGCCCAGGATGTTGGCCGAGGGTTGGGCAGTACGCTCGGGCACCTCCTTGAGCTTGGCCATGTAGAACTCGACAATCTGCTGGAAGGTCTTCTCCGCTGCCGTCAGTTCATTGAAGCGGTAATGATTGGCATCCGCCAGGATGACATCGGCCTGGGTAGACTCCTGGGCGCGGGCAACAAAATTCTGGAGATCCTCCTGCAAGATGGCCGAGGTGCAGGTGGGGGTCAACACGATCAAGTCAGGAGACTCTTCTTGGTCTTTGCGGACAATGTTGGTAACCACCTTGTCTTGCGAACCGCGTCCAAGTACCTTGCGGTCAACCACTGAAGCCGTCACTGGGGTAAAGTCACGCTCCCGTTCGAGCATCGAGCGCATGACGTTGAAGTAGTCATCGCCGAGGGGAGCATGCATGATGGCATGCACGTTCTTGAAAGAGCTGGCAATCCGGAGCGTACCGATGTGGGCAGGCCCGGAGTACATCCAGTAAGCAAGTTTCATGAAGTTCTCTGCCCCGCGGATGGCGTTTGGTGATTTAGTCTCGCCTAGATTTGCCTGACTGGCAAGCGGGCACCGCCACTGGCTGCGTAATCTTATCGTAAATTACCCGAGGAGAACGCCCTGGGTAGAGTACGGATAGGGTGCGCGAGGTGCGCACCCCATGCTGAGACGATTAATTTACCTGGAACTGAATATTCGAGGATGAGTACGACACGCCATTGACGACCGAGAC
>JACMIX010000011.1 GCA_014380935.1 Gloeobacterales cyanobacterium ES-bin-141
GAACAATGGCAACAGCACCTTTGCCACCCCGCAGAACTTTGCTACCGGAAATAGTCCTGAATCCGTCACCGTTGGGGATCTGGACAGGGACGGCGACCTCGACCTCGCCACGGCCAACCGTGATGACGTGTCTGTGTTTGTGTTGAAGAACAACGGTAACGGCACCTTTACCGCCCCTCAGACATTTGTCACCGGAGGTCGTCCCTTCTCCGTCTCAGTTGGGGATTTAGATGGGGATGGCGATCTTGACCTCTCTACCGCAAACAGGAATTATCCTTATCCCGGCACTGTGTCGGTGTTGAGGAATAATGGCAACGGCACCTTTACTACCTCCCAGAACTTCGTGCTTGGAAACGATTCCATCTCCATCACGGTTGGGGACCTGGATAAGGATGGTGACCTCGACCTCGCCACCGATAACCCCCAGGCCGACAGCATATCCGTATTACAGAGTACGACACCCACGCTGCAACTGAGCCTCTCACCCGACCGCTCCAATCCTGTTCCTCTCGCAGGTCAAACCGTCAAGGGCAATGTCTATGTCTTCGCGAGCGGCAAGGACTCAGACTTCCTGCGCGTCAACTTCTACATCGATGACCCCGATAAGAGTGGTGAGCCCTTCCGCACCGAACTCGTGGCTCCCTTTGACCTGTCCGGCACCTCGGGCAGTAAGGCTAACCCCTCCGACAGCCGTGCCCTATCGAACGGGCAGCACACCATCACCGCCACGTTTGCCCGCACGGACGGTACTTTCCGCACGATGACCTCGACCTTCACAGTCAAAAATTAACCCTTATCCAGATTCTTCCCGGGTACATCCTCCCAGTTCGGGTCAGTTACCCGGAATACCCCTGTAAGTGGTCGAGGTCATCGAGCCGGTGGTGTGGAAGACCTGAGCGCCAACGGTCCCGGCCACACCTGAGTAGCGGGCACCGGGTAGGGGAGTGAGTGCTGTCCAGGTGTTCGACCACGGATCGTAGGCGCTCACATCGCGCACGGACTCCCTGTGCGCCTCCTCACCGCCCGCGATCACGATCCGCTCATCCATCACAAAGGTAGATGACGAGATGTGCGAGCGCGGGGCGGGCAAATCGGCCACCCGCGTCCAGGTGTCGGGCACGGCTGGATTCCAGACATGCACGATGCTCAGGGAGGTGAGATCCTCATCCACGTCGTACTGCCCCCCGACGGCAAAGATCTTGCCACCGAGAGCTGCGTATCCCATGTGGGAGCGCGGGTTGGGCAGAGGTGCCGCTGCAACCCAACCGGTGCTTCCCCCAAGCGACAACACCCAGTGGTCACCCCGGTCCACGCGATTGACATCCGCGCCGCCAAAAAAGTGTAAATCCCGGCCCAGGAGTACCAGGGCTCCCGAGCCGCGCGCGAGCGGTAAAGGGGGCATGGTGGTCCAACTGTCCGAGTCCACGTTGTATTTCCAGACACTCTTGGTCGCGAAGGTCTGCCCGCCGTTCGCGTTGCCCACGTAGCCACCGGCAAAATAAATATCGCGACCGTCCACGGTCACCCCGGTATGGGTAAGTGGCTCGGGCAGGTCCGCGATGCGATTCCAGGCGTTGGTTGAGGGGTCGTACACATCCGAGCGGCTGATGGGTACAAAAACACCATTTGAGTAACCACCGAACACGTAGAGCAGGTCTGCCACCACGGCACCCTGGGCCTCCGAGCGGGTGACCGGGGACGGTGCGCGCGTGCTCCAGCCAAGTTTCGTAAAGCCCACGAGGGGGATCGGGCTACCTGCAATACACCAGTTGAGGTCTGTAACGGTAGTCAGGGGGAGCGAGGCCGCGAAGCTCGTGCCACGCATCTGCCAGATTAGATCTCGACCCTGATTACCCCCGGCCCCCTGGTAGCGCCAGAGAATGTCCGGGCTCCCGTCACCGCTGAAGTCCGCTACCCCACCAACCCGCCAGCTCAAATCACTAACGGTCGCGAGTGAGACCGTGCTCGTGAGGGCTGTCCCGTCCATCAGCCAGACGACGTTCTGGCCTGTGGCCCGGTTGCGCCAGAGAATGTCCGCCTTACCATCTGCGTTGAAATCCCCAACCCCAACGCTCTGCCAATCGAGATTTGTAACCGCTGTCAGTGAGACTGTGCTCGTGAGGGCCGTCCCGTCCATCAGCCAGACGACATTCTGGCCCGTGGCCAGGTTGCGCCAGAGAATGTCCGCCTTACCGTCTGCGTTAAAGTCACCCACGCCACTCATCCGCCAATCGAGCGTGACCTCTGTCAGTGAGACCGTGCTCGTGAGGGCCGTCCCGTCCATCAGCCAGACGACGTTCTGGCCCGTGGCCTGGTTGCGCCAGAGAATGTCCGCCTTACCATCTGCGTTGAAATCCCCACCACTCAAACTGTGCCAATCGAGATTCGTGACCTCGGTCAGTGAGACCGTGCTCGTGAGGGCCGTCCCGTTCATCAGCCAGACGACGTTCTGGCCCGTGGCCCGGTTGCGCCAGAGAATGTCCGCTTTGCCGTCCGAGTTAAAGTCACCGGGAATCGCTTGAGCGTTGACGGAGGCCGCTACCGATACCCCGGCCATTGCCAGCATCCAGGTTCCCGTGCAGACCCTTGTAAGTTGTCGCCAGGTCCTGTGCATAGATAAATAGTGATGGGGAGTACTCAACATACGATAGGACACCATCTTGCGGGTAACCATCGGGTACTTACGGAATCCGAAGTAGACAGGCAAAGTAGCTCTATGCCGCTCGGGGTAATTCCACTACCCTTGGTAGTGAACTCTCTACTTGTGCCCGTGTTCAACCGCATCGCCGCTGTTCTAGTTTTATTAGCCTGTTTCGCTTCACTAGTAGTAGCCTCGCGCCGCCCCAAAGAAGCGACGCTGTCTTTAAACCCATCGGGCGACCGCATCCTCAAGCTTGAACTAGAAGGAACAATTGGCGGCGGTGGACCGAGCGGGCTGCTGTCGGTACCCGCCGGGGCTGAGACCGTACGAGACCAGTTGATTGAGGCCGCACGCGATGATTCCGTCCGGGGTATTCTTCTGCGCATCGACAGCCCCGGCGGTACAGTCGGGACGAGCCAGGAGGTTTACAACGCAGTGCTGGCCGCCCGCGCCCGAAAACCGGTCGTCGTTTCCATGGGAGATACGGCTGCGAGCGGCGGCTATTACATTGCCTGCGCTGCGGACCGGATCTTCGCCAATCCCGGTACCCTGACCGGGTCTATCGGTGTGATCATTTCAAGCTACGACATCTCGGGTTTGCTTGAGCGCTTCGCCATCAACCCTCAGGTGATCAAGTCCGGAAAATACAAAGATATTCTCTCGATCAACCGGGCGCTCTCCGTCGAGGAAAAGGCTATTTTGCAGAGCGTCATCAACGACACATACAGTCAATTTGTCAGCGCCGTGGCCCGGGGGCGAAATTTGAGCGCGAGCCGGGTCCGCGAACTGGCAGATGGACGCATCTACACGGGCCAGCAAGCCCGCAAAGCCGGTCTCGTAGACAGTCTGGGCGACTACCAGGCGGCGCTCAAGGACCTGCGCGGTCTCATCAAGGCCCGTTTTCCAGACCTCAACAGCGACGAACTGCCTGTCAAGGAGCCGGGGAGCGACCTGGAACTGGGGCGTCTGGTCCAGTTGCTCAATATCGGTGGAGGGACGACCACCCGGTTACCACTCCAAACTGGTCCCGCTCAGCCTCTCTGGCTTGCTCCGTCGCTTGCACCTCAGAATTTCAAACCGGTGGAGCTACGCTGAACGCCTCTGACCAGATACTACCGGTTGTAGTTGTCGGTTTGACCCGTTTGATGTTCTCATGTGTGACTCGGCATCTGCATTTCACCACAACCCCTTGACAGACGAGACCGACTGATTGATTATTTACTCAGCACTACTGAGTAAAATCCTTGATGACCGACGCTGACCCCTCCCATGAATCGGGCAGCCAGCGGGTGCTGGTGGGTTTGAGCAAAATCGGGTTGCTGCTGCGCTCCCAGGCGTGGCAGCAAGCCGAGGGGCTCCAACTCACCCCTACCCAGGCTCAAATTCTCGGCTTCGTCCAGACGAGGACTCCCGAGCCGGTGCGTACTACCGACATCGCTGACGCCCTGGGCGTGACTGTCCAGACGGCCAGCAACGCTGTCGGCGCATTGCTCAAGAAAGAGCTCCTGCGCAAGCAGACACACCCCGACGATGCCCGCGCTGTCGCGCTGTTCCTGACCGATCAGGGTGCCAGGCAGGCCCAAGCGGCTGCGATGTGGCCGGACTTTCTGATGGCGGCGGTGGACGGTCTGTCCCTCGCCGAGCAGGACATGCTCCTGCGGGCTTTGGTCAAGATGATCCGCGGCCTGCAGCAGCGCGGTCAGATCCCGGTCTCGCGCATGTGTACCACCTGCCGGTATTTCCAGCCGGGAGTCCACGCCGACCCGCGTGCTCCGCACCACTGCGA
>JACMIX010000096.1 GCA_014380935.1 Gloeobacterales cyanobacterium ES-bin-141
GCCCGTTTCGGAGCCGGCTACGCCTACAAACTCGAGCCACCCGATTTTCACGCCTGGTTCGAAGTATACCTGAGTGGAAAGTGGTATCCGTTTGATGCGACCCGCAAGGTACCCCTTGATGGTCTAGTACGGGTTGCGACTGGCCGGGATGCAACTGATACTTCCTTTGCCAACTTATTCGGCGTTGTGCAAATGAGTCAGATGCAGGTCTGGAGTCACCTGAACGGTACCCAGCTTGAATCCTCGGCACGGATTCGCACGTAAGCCAACAGTATCTCCGTCACGACCGGTAGCGTGGGGAAGCGAGTTATTTAGCCGACTTTGACTTGATCGGTTTCGACGGCGGTTGTGCCCTTGACTTCAGTGGCAACCGAGACCATTTTCGAGAGAATCTGCTGGTTGGGCACAGAACCCTTCAGTACGACAGTGCTACCGGTCTGGGCAACATATAGGGTCTCGATATCGTCAAGTGCCGGATCATCATCGAAAGCAGCAGCCACTCGTTTGGCAAGCCCGCTCTGGTCGTATTCCCCGCTCAGGCCGATCCGCTCGGGCGGAACCGTTGGCTCGGCAGGAGTTGTCTCAGCACGTGCTTGTTCCGGACTGGGTTTTTCTAGACCAAAAAGCCGCTGTAGCCAACCCATATGTTTCCTCCATGGTGTGTCAACTGAAAACTCTGCCCTGGAAAATATCTATGTCTAACCTGTGGTAGGGGGCAGAGAGTGGCCCGACCAAGAAGATCGTATCAGACAGTACAGTGTGCATAACTATGAATCAAGAGCTTCGATCTAATACGGGTATTCTGCTGACTGGTCTGGCACTGGGAAGCCTAATGATGGTGGCTGCTGCGCAAGCGCCAGCAAATGCCCAGTATCCTACCCCAGCGCCGGGTACAGTATCCGGTGGAACGACTGGACCCGCGGGTGCACCGACGACGACACTACCGGGAACGACTGCCCCGGGGACAGTTCCGGGAACGACACTACCCGGTACCACTACCCCGGGTACACTTCCAAATACGCCCGATACCACCTTAAATCCCTCACCGGGAACATTACCCAGCAGTTCCTCTCCGAGCACCCTACCAGGAGCTACCCAACCCGGAACGCTTCCGGGAACCACTACACCGGGAAGCCTGCCCGGAACCTACACTCCAGGCACATCGACTCCGAGCACGCTACCCGGAACCGCGGTGCCTGGAACTACACCGGGTACAACACCCGGAACCTCGCCAGGTGGTCCCCCCCGCTAACACCGGAGGTGGTGTGAGTAGCGCTAGGCTGTCGTGTGTAGGGTGCAACGAAAGGGTCTGATGAGCGCTTCTCCATTTGCCAGTTTCCTCCCAGCCACGGTCGCCCATCTCACAGAGGCGGATTCGATCAGGACGGCTCACTCTATTGTGCGTCAGGCCATCTCTATTCCTCTTAGCCCTCAACCTGTTGAGACAGCCTATGTCAGACAGGGCAGCCGTGGACCGGCTCTGTTGCTGTTGCACGGGTTTGATAGTTCTGTGCTTGAGTTCCGACACCTGCTACCGCTGCTTACACGCCACCATCGGGTCTGGGCGGTTGATTTACTGGGTTTCGGCTTTACCGACCGAGCCGGTGGGCTGCCCGCTGGTCCTCCTGCTATCCGCGTGCATCTGTATCACTTTTGGCAATCGGTGATCAGTGAACCAGTGCTGCTTGTAGGTGCTTCTATGGGAGGGGCAACAGCAATCGACTTTGCGCTCGCTCACCCCGAGGCGGTTGAGAAGCTGGTTTTAATTGACAGCGTCGGCTACACCAACGCTCCTCCTATCCTCAAGTTCTTGACACCACCGCTTGACTACTTAGCCGTGGAATGGTGGCGCCAACGCAAGGTTCAGGCTCTAGCCTTAGGAACTGTGCTCGGCGGGTGGGTTCCAGCCATGGTCGAGCAGGTGAGGTGCGCGGCACTGCATCTGGAGATGCCCAGGTGGCATGAGGCGATGATCGCCTTCAACAGGAGCGGTGGCTACGGCGAGATGGAAGAGCATATCCGGCGGCTCGACAAGCAGACTCTGATCCTCTGGGGGGACTCGGACGATGTATTAAGTAGAGACGACGCACGAAAATTCAGGCTTGCTATTCGCGACAGTCGGCTTATCTGGATCAAAAACTGCGGCCATGCGCCTCAGATAGAGCAACCCGAGATCACAGCGCAGCATATTCTGGCGTTCGGTCGTTGGAGGCCCTGATGTGTTCCGGACTGCCCTTTTCTACCGCGCAACTACCCATCTGCTGCTTAAGCATGGCCTGCAATCCGCAACTGGACTCCATCGGCCACCCCGGAGCAGTAGCCGGTTTGACGCTTCCAGGCTTGCCAGTAAGTCCTATTGCGTCTGAGAAATGCGCCGGGCCTGTCAGCGTAGAGCCTCTGTCCGAGAAGCTGAGCTGACCAGCGCAGATGAGCGCACCGACGATCGATCAATTCAATGGCCATCGCTACATTAGAGTGTCCGCCGAATTCCTCCGACGCAGCCACCAGTCTCTCTCGAAGCACACTCAGGTCGTGGTCGTCACCCAGTAAATCCGCGAGCGCATGGGCCTGCTCTGCCTGCACGCTCACCACTTCCGACCATATAGGCTCCAGAATTTGATAGTGGTGCCAGAGGTCCTTGACCCGCTTGCGCCACTCATGAAAGTTCTCGGCCGTCGGTTCCTTGTACGCAGTCGTGAGCGACACACGGCCATGCCGGTAGATGCGCTTCAACCCATCCGCCAACGCCGACCAGCCGCTACGGGTAATCGGCCACTTTCTCACCCGCCGTTGCATCCGCTTGAGAGTAGTGATCAGGGTCGCCACTTGCTCCTGAGCGGGTCTACTCATACCGGTTACATTCTGACCTTTGATTAACGTTTCGCGAATCCCAGTTGCGATGCCGGACGATAAAGGCTCACTGGGGCCGTCGCTCAGCGTATCGAAGGTTTCGATCAGCACCTGTGCATCCCGAGCACCCGAGAGACTGCGGCCAGCATCGCGCAGGCAGGCGTTCTCACGCAGATACACTTCCCCGAGTTCGTCTCGCATCAGACGTAAAATTGCCCGTACGCGCTTGAAGGACTTGCGCACTTCATGGACGACCTCGTTCCAATACTCGTCGTCCCGGCCTAACTGCTCGATAGCCTCATCAAGCTGCTCACGGACAATCCGCCTGAGTCCCTCAGCCGCAGATTGGTTGTCATCAAGTCGAAATGCCATAGATTTACCCGAATATCAGCCTGTCCCAAGCGGGATCAGTCTACTTTCTTAACACAAGAGCAATCAGGAAACCTATCCCAAAGGCTGCTCCCATGGTCGCGAGGGGGTTGCGGCGCACGGTGTCCCTGGTTTTGACGAGGACTGTATCGACGTTAGTGGATTCTAGATATCCAGCCCCTCGACGCAGCTGCTCTGAGACCTTGCTCGCAGGTCCGTAGGCCTCGGTGCCACGGGCGGATCGTTCGGTTTTGCTCGCAACATCCCGGAGTTTGGAGGCCGCCGTGTCCATAGTACTGTCGATGCGTTCCTTGACTGAGGAATGCTCCCGGTGGTGCACAGGTTCTGAGGCGCTCTCAGTGTTAACCGCCCCGGTCTCCTGGGCAGGCTCCCTAGGCGTGTCCTCGGTCAGAAACGACTCGTAATCAGCGTAATTTTTCGAATTCGGGCTATCCATGGATGTACCTACCAATACACTCTTCTAGCTTAGAGAGGGGAAGACGTACCGGCACCCGATGCAAGTAAGAGATCGCCTTCTGTCCTGGGAGTGAAGTTCAGTTTGTAACGAGGGGTACACACATCACGGACTTTAGAAGGTAGCTTACCTGCAACAGCGTCAGATTTTGAAGCCATGACACAAGCCCAAACTATCGACACAAACTACTTTCACACCACCCTTGAGTCGGTTCTAAATGAGGTGTGTCAGGCTACAGACTGGCTGATGGGAGAGGCCTGGGTTCCCAACCCCCAGAGGTCTGTTCTCGAATGCAGTCCCGCCTGTTACATCAGTCCCAAAATCAGTACATACTCCGTCGAGAGATTCAGGCTCTTAAGTGAAAAGTTGACATTCAATCCGGGTGTAGGACTACCGGGTCGGGTCTGGTCCTCAAAAAAACCGGAATGGGATGTAGACGTCTCGATGCTGCCCCAGACAACCTATATTCGCAATCAGCTTGCCCAAGAAGCAGGTCTGAGAGCAGGCCTGGGTACTCCCATCATCGTCAATGGCGAGGTGCTGGCCGTCCTGGTGTTTTACATGACTAAGTCCTGCGAGCAGGACGAACGGATGATCAAGCTTATTTCGTTTTTCTTGAGCCTCTCCTACCACCAGCCACACGCTGTTCAGAGTGCCGTCAACTGAAGCTCGAACCTACTACTTCAAAAAAACAACCGTCACCCCGTTGCCGCCGTCGCTGCGCTCGGCAAATTCAAAGTGTGCCACACGGGGATGGCGTTCAAGAATCTGATGCACCCCCTCGCGTAGCTTACCGGTGCCATGACCGTGAATGACCCATAGGGGACCGCGCTGGCGGTCAAGCTCGGGCTGGAGGAGAGCCTCGGCCTCACTGACACGCTTACCGCGCAGGTCGATGGTCTGGGACTCCGTGCGCACGAGGGGTGGCGGCGGAGCAGAGGGCTGGGGACGGGGTGGTTCGGGGGGACGGGCGGCCTTCTGCTTCACGGCCGTGCCCGGGAGCCGCAGTTGTGTGAGAGGTACGGTGAGTTTGAGTACCCCGACTCTTACCATGACCTGGTCAGTCCCGTCCGGTCCGCTAATCACGTCTCCAGTTTGAGCAAGAGGAATAATTTCGACTTTGTCGCCCGCTTTGACCCGCAGGGGCTGTTCGTCCGGTTCAGTTGGCCGTGATTGCAGGTAAACACCACCGAGCGCTTCAAGCTCGGCCGATGCCTGCTGGGCCTGCTGAGCGGTCGGGCCGCGCTGAAGCGTGCGGATGACGTGGGCGACCTCGGTACGAGCTTGTTCGATAGCAGCGCGCACCTCACGGTCTCGGTGCTCATACAGCTCGGCCTCGCGCCGGTCGAGATGGGCACGCTGCCGGAGTAACTCCGTCTGCAGGCGCTCCACCTCACGGCGCAAATGCTCCGCCTGACGGGTCTGCTGCTCCTGGAGGCGTAGTTGAGTCTCCAACCCGGAGATGACGTTGTTAACCTCCACTGAGTCCTGATTGAGACCTGCCCTTGCCCTGGCCACCACTGCAGAGTCAAGACCAAGCCGCTCGGCGATTGTGAGTGCGTTGGAGCGGCCGGGAATACCCCACAGCAGCCGGTAGGTGGGTGCCAGGGTCTCGACATCAAACTCGGCAGAGGCATTCTCGAAATCTTCGTGGGTGTACTTGAGAGCTTTGAGCTGGCCGTAGTGGGTAGTAGCGAGGGTGAGGCGCGCCTGCAGAGCCAGGTGCTCAAGCAGGGCTTCAGCCAGGGCTGTGCCCTCCTGCGGGTCGGTGCCAGCACCGACCTCATCGAGCAGCACCAGGGATTGGGAACTGGCCTCCTTCAAGATGCGAGTGATGCGCCGAATGTGACCGGAGAAGGTTGAAAGACTCTGCTCCAGCGATTGCTCATCGCCAATATCGGCAAGTACCTCGTCGAACCAGGGCAGTCTGGCAATACGCGCCGGGACACACATACCCGCCTGAGCCATCAACACGACCAGACCCAGGGTTTTGAGCGTCACGGTCTTACCGCCTGTATTGGGACCTGTAATGACGACCACACGAGTCTGGGGAGTGACAGGCAGATCAATGGGAACTACGGGAACCCCCTGCTCATGACGGGCCTGCCAGACCAGTAGAGGATGACGTGCCTGCTCAAGCACCAGACCATCAGAACCGAACTGAGGCCTGACAGCTCCCAACCAGTCGGCATAGCGAGCCCGAGAGGCGACAAGATCGAGTGTTACGAGGACTCTATGCAGGTGGTGCAACTCGGGGGCATGTTCTGCCAGTCGGGCACTGAGCACTCCCAGGATGCGTTCTACCTCGGCCCGCTCCTCGGCAAGTCCGGCCCGCAGGCGATTGGTGGTGTCAATGACGCTCATGGGCTCGATGTAGAGGGTCTGACCACTCGCCGAAGCGTCATGTACAATTCCGGGCACCTGGTCTTTGTAGGACACCTTGACGGGTAGGACGTAGCGGTCGCCGCGCTGGGTGATGAAATGCTCTTGAAAACACACCCCCCGGCGCTGCAACAGTCCAAGCAGAGTGCGCTGGATCTCATCGCGCAGCCGTTTATGGCCTCCCCGCAGCTTTGCCAGACGGTCGCTTGCCCGGTCAGCGACCTCACCGGTATCTTCAATACAACGATAAATCTCCTGCTCAAGCTCCGGGAAAGTGCGCAGGTCCGTCACCAGTTGAGCAAGGTACGGTAGATTCTCGGAACGCTCCTCGATCAGGCGTCGCACCCGCCGCGCCGCGGCCAGGGTCGAGGCAACGTCAATCAGGACTTCGCCCTCCAGGATGCCGCCTCGCTCTGAGCGCTCGATAGCAGCTTCGATATCTTCCACACCGGCAAGATTCAGACCATCCAGGGCAGTGGACGCGAGCCAGTGCACCTCGCTCACCCGTTCGAGCGCCGTCTCAGCCTCTGCGCGCGTAGCCGGTAAAAGCACCTCGCAGGCTAGTTTTCCGGCCTTGGTTTGGGCAAAAGAAGCCAGATGCTCGCACAGACGCGACCAACCAAGCAACTCGCGCGTTTCCTCAGCAATCAAGGGTTTAGAGGACATCTTCTCAGAACAGGAAGGCCAGTGAAACAGCAGTGCTGGCGAGAACTTCCCTCGTGTCGATCCTAAGACATCTGGGACTGGACTGGATGGGGAGTGTTCAGCGGATTCCAAAGGGTAGTATTTTGCCCTTGGAGATACTCGAGGAAACACTGGGTGGCTGAGGTTGGGGACTATCAACCAGACTCGGTTCGTCTGCGGTGTAAAGTGTGTTATGGGTTACATCTTCCCCTTCCCGGCCAAAGCCTATGCCTGCGTAGTTCAGTGTGACCACTGCCGAAAAAGTAAGTTCAAGAGACGTTCCATCCTCGCAGTGAACACGAAAAGCGATTTGATTCGTCTCCTGCTCGATCTCCACCCGGTTAACTACTTTACCCGCTAATTCTTCAAAGACGATTTGTCGGCCCTGCGCAAAAACCTGCATGTATCTCTCCTAGTAAACGTCGTCATCGCTTGCTCCCCGTACCCTGCACAACTTTCTACTCGTAACTAAAGTGTCATTCTCTTGTCAACTATGGTCAGTAACTTCGATCACTCCTGTGCGAAAAACGCAACAAACTCAGCTCAACGCATATTGGAAGAAGCAGAGCTACTCTTCTCCCAGTGCGGATTTGAGGGAACAAGGGTCGATGAGATAGCCAGAATGGCAGGCATTAACAAACGAATGATCTATCATCACTACGGCAGTAAGGAGGGCCTGTACCAGGCGGTGCTTGAAAAGAACCTGATGCCTATTCTTCAGCTGAGCAACGAACTACTCAATGAAGAACTGCATCCTGAACAAATGTATGAGCGGCTGTTGAACGTCTATTTTGATTTTTTGTCTGAGCACCGTGTGTACGTTCGCCTGGTTGGTTGGGAGGTTTGTAGTGGGGGCAACCACTTGCAGACTATCGCCATGCGTCGTCAGGCTTTTGATCAGGTTGTTCATTATTTCGAGCTTGCGCAGCGCCGGGGTCAGATGCGTCCGGATCTGTGTCCGCGTGCCCTGGTAACAGTCGGCATCACGCTTTGCTTTGCTTATTTTGCCCAGATGCGTTTCATTCAAAGTTTCTCGCCCGAGGACCTGGAGTGTCCAGAGCAACACCGGAGCTGGAAACGTGCAGTGCTTGCTTTGATTCTCAAAGGCAGCGGTCTGACCGACGCATAGGGGACTGTTATGCTGGGTGAGCATGGACACTCCATTGCGGTTGGGACTCGGGCTGAGTTTGGTAATTGGATTGGGCTGGGGTGCAGTCTGGGGCTGGCTGGTACCATGGACTCCACTTGCCTCGCTAGATTGGATGGGTCGTGACCGGCTTGCACAACTGTGGCCGCGCCCTATACCCGAGCAGATTGTTCTGCTCGGTATCGACGGCAGGATAGGCGAGTCCGAGCGGACAGGCCCCGATTTTTACCCGGAACGCGCCAGTTATGTCGCCTTGCTTGAACGACTGCTTGGGGAGGCAAGAGCCGGAGTAGTGCTTTTGAGCTTGCCGAATGGTTTTGTCCTGCCCCAAAGGGTCGAGGGTGACGACCTCGACCAGCCCCTGCGCAAAGTCATCGACCGGTACAACTCCCAAGTGGTGATCGAGAGCGTACCGGCTAACGGGCAAATCGAGGTTTTCAATCATCTACTGACGCTCAGGGACGACCTGGAATACAAAGTTTCCCCCGAGGTGCTCGTCGGCGTTCGCCAGTTTCTCGCCGACCCCGATGGTACTGTTCGCCACACCCGTACGGAGGTGGTCGTACGCCGCCGCGACAGTGGAGCAGGCGAGCGTTTTTTCTCCTCGGACTACTTGGCTGTGCGCAAGTTTCTCGGCCGCTCGGTACTGCCGATTTATGAACAGGACCGCATCCATTTTTTTGGACCTGAGCAGACTTTCTTAATTATATGATAGGAGTTGAGAAAATTAAAGAACCTCTTCCAAAAGGATACGTTTCGGCAACTATACCAGCGGCAACCTGGGCTGTGTTTGAATCAATAGGGCCACTGCCTGAAGCTATTCAGGATATTACCCGAAGGATATTTTCAGAGTGGATGCCTTCTACAGGATATCAGCATGATTGTGCACCAGAACTTGAAGTTTATCCTGAAGGCGATATAAACTCTCCGGATTATAGATGTGAGGTTTGGATTCCTGTTAAGAAGTAAAAGGTAGGAAAATAAGAAAGGGATGGTTATCCGTTTTAGATTAGTTCTAAAACAATTAACCATTCCCTTTTTAGCTCTCAAAAAAACTTTAATAAAAATACTTATATAAACTTGCCACTTGCCACGTGGGTGGCACTATGGGACAGCTTCTAGGGGACAACTTCTAAAGTGATAAATTCGGACGCTTTTCCTTCTGTTTCAAAAATTACAATTTCATTTTTACCGATTTTCAATAGGGGAGCTGGAATGTAAAGAGATTTTTGTGGTCCAAGATCCCAGAAACGCCCTATATTAAAGCCATTTACAAATATACACCCTTTTCCCCAGCCATCAAAATTAAGGAAGGTATCACCTAGGGTTTCAACTTGTAGTTCGAACTTATAAAAGCCAGGAGAGCCTTCTTCATAACCTCCATTGTAATTTACATTTTCAATGTTGTCTAAGGGAAGAGTGTAGTGATCCCAACCTGAATGAGCGTGTTTATCAATTACCACTCCATCCTTAATTCCCTTATGCTGATAGTTTAGTTTTTCACCAAAATTTACTCTTCCCATATTTTCAACTAATATATCAAGACAATTATCCACTTTTTTATCAAAAACCAGCGGTGACCATTCTCCTAGTTCTCTATCATATTGAGTTAGAATATTTTTGCCGTTAACGTACACTTTTGCTCTATCTCTTGCACCAAGTAGTTTGAAACTCTCTACAGTTCTACCTATTCCTACATTAGAGCGATATAGGATATAACCATAACTTTGACCTAACTTTTCCATGGAAAGAGTATCCTCACTATAAGTAGGAGTTGATAGGTTATCTA
>JACMIX010000097.1 GCA_014380935.1 Gloeobacterales cyanobacterium ES-bin-141
GAGCGCCACCATTTTGACCTGCCACTTGCCTTGCGTGGGTCCGCGTTTCAGATCACAGTCTGGCAAGCACTGACCCGCATTCCATTCGGCGAAACCTGCTCGTACGGCCAGCTTGCTGTCGCGTCTGGATATCCTGGTGCCGCCCGTGCCGTGGGTCGAGCCAACGCCACCAACCGTATCCCGCTGGTAATTCCCTGTCACCGAGTGATCGGTGCGGACGGATCGTTGAGTGGATTTTCCGGGGGCACCCACCTGAAAACAAAGCTTCTAGCTTTTGAAGCTGCCTGCACGAGCAAGCCTACACGAATTTTCTTAGAAATAAGTGGAGCGGGTAGCGAGAATCGAACTCGCAACTAAAGCTTGGGAAGCTTTCGTTTTACCACTAAACTATACCCGCCGGTGCTGCTCATCGTAGCATGGAGAATTCAGCTGGCATCCGTTTGCACCTTGCGCTGCAGCCAGTCTTTGCCAATCCGGATAGTCACGTCCGAATAGAGGTTGCCGGTCGATTCGACCTGTACTGCACCCATGCCCAGGGCGTCGCGGACCAGTTGTGCTGCTTGTGCGTCCCCAGTCTGGGCTACGACCTCCGTCTGCCAGATGGGGTCCGGTCGGGCATTGGTGAAGTCTACTGAACGGAAACCCTGCTTGAGCAGATAACGCCGGACTTCGCGCGCCGAACCTGGCTCACCAGTCGCGTTTTGAATCGTCAGGCGCACGTTGGCTGCGAGAGTCGGTTCGATGGCAGTCCCATCGTTATCAAATAGATTGGCCCTTAACCGACTTACTGCCCGCTCGTCCGGCAGCCAGTAACTGGTTTTGTATTCGTCCGCCCGGCTGAAGCGGCCCGGCAGCATAACCATGCGCAGGTCTTCTTTGGGGTCAATCTGGGTTGCAAACTGGGCCAGGCTCAAAATGTCCTCGATGCTCAAGTTTGTATCGAGGTTGCGTTTGACGATGTTGAAAATATCGACTGCCCGCACAACCGTCTCAGGCTTGACCGCTTTGTTGGCCAGGGCGCGCAGGAGAGTTTGCTGGCGCTGAACCCGTCCGATGTCCCCGAGTTCGTCCGCCCGGAAGCGCAAGTACTGCTGGGCCTGCAACCCGCTCAGAGTGTGCCAGCCCTGGGGCAGATTGATGTACAGATGTTGCGAATCGTCGCTGTACTTCATTGCCTTCGGGATGTAAACCGTCACTCCTCCGAGTGCATCGATCATCTGTACGACACCCTGGGGGTTAATGCGCACGTAGCGGTTGATCTCGACTCCCAGAACATTGCTGACCGTTTGAACCGCGAGCCCCGGTCCCCCGTAAATATTGGCCACATTAATCTTGTGCCCGCCGAAGCCCGGGATCTCTACGCGAGTATCGCGTGGGATCGAGACGACGCTGACCTTTTGCGCTTCGGGGTCGAAATGAGACAACAACACAGTGTCACTGCGCCCGTCCAGGGAATCGGTGGGTGCCCGAAAACCTTGGGCGTTTGCCTCCTTGGCGGGAACGACGTCGGTACCGAGGATCAAGATGTTGAGAGCACCACCGAGCTGAGCGTTTCTGAGCCGCTCAAGCAACTCTTGCTGCTCTTTAGGCAGAGGTTTCGACTGGAATGGGCGGCTGGGTAGCAGAAAGGCGAGAGCTGCACCGACGGCAACAAAGCCGAGCGACATAACCGCCGTGAGGACTAACCAGCCATTTAACCAGGACTTTGTACGGCTGTTTGCCGACTTATTCACGCCTCAAAATGCCCCGGCACGAGATGGAATAATAACGTTAGGGTTGATTATATCGCAGTGTTAATTTCTGTACACACAATCAGGAGTTCTTGCTGATGCAGGCGGTCATCGTAGCCGGTGGGAAGGGGACACGTCTACGTCCACTCACGTACAGGATACCGAAGCCGATGCTTCCCTTGTTCGAGCGCCCCTTTCTAGAATCGCTGGTGATGCGCTGCTATGAGGCGGGTGTGACGGACATCCTGATCAACGTCCACTACCAGGCAGACCAGATCCGGGAGCACTTCCGAGACGGACAAGACTTCAAGGTCCAGATCCGCTACAGCCACGAGTCTTCCCCGCTCGATACGGCCGGGGCCGTCAAACTGGCCGAGCCCTACTTCAACGGTACGCCCCTGGTCGTCTTCAACGCCGACATCCTGACCGGGCTCGATCTCAAAGCCTTCATCGCCGCTCACAAGGAGAGTGGTGCCGTCGCAACCATCGCGCTCACACAGGTTGAGGACCCGACTGCCTTTGGGCTGGTCGAACTTGACGCGGCTGGGCACGTAGTGGCATTTCGTGAGAAACCGACCGCCCAGGAGGCGGCCCGACTGGGCATCGATACGGTCAATGCCGGTACCTACGTGCTCGATCCGCGTGTCTTTGTGCCCGTTCCAGCCGATACACCCTGGAGTTTCGAGCGTCAGCTGTTCCCGAAGCTGCTTCTGGAAGGACAAAAGGTGATGGGCTATTTGTCGGAGGCCTACTGGCTTGACATTGGCAACCCGGCCAAGTACTGGCAGGCGCACTTCGACATCCTCAGCGGGACTATGCCCTATCACCTCAAAGCGGTACAGACTCTCCCGGGTGTCTGGGTCGGAGCCGGAGCACAGATTCACCCGGATGCGGACCTGAAGGCACCCTGCTTTATCGGTGAAAACTGTCAGCTCGGTGAGGGGGCCGTCATCCTTGCCGGGACGGTCCTGGGGAGTGGTTCGCTCGTGAACGGTCCGCTGGGACGCGGTATCTATCCACCGGGAACGATGCTGATTTAGCAACCCAGGGTCGTACGGGTCTGGCGCTTGGTAATGGTGTTGGTTCCCCCGGCCCGCTTGCACAGGTACGCCTTTTGCTGGTTGTTGATCAGCACATCGCTGAAATCGGTGCCCTGGATCGATACGTTCTCAAGTTTGGCCGCGATCATGAAGGCCCCGGACAAGACGGCCTGATCGAGCTTGGCATTCTGCAAATCCGCGTTGGAGAGTTCGGAGTTATCGAGCCGCGCTTTGCGCAGGTTGCTGTCGCGCAGGCTGGCGGCAAAAAAACTCGCACCCCGTAAGTCAGCCTGCTCGAAGTTTGACCCGCGCAGGTTGGCCTTGTAAAACTTGGCCTGCTTGAGATCCTGGCGCGCAAAGCTGCGTCCCTCCAGGGAGGCCCCGTTATAGTTGTTCTGAAAATCTGCTGCCCGCACGGCGCAAGTAAGTACCACCGTGAGTCCCAGCACCATTCCTACCCTGTAATACCAAGCCGTCAATGCCATGTCGCCTCCTGGGCAATCGAAATACCCGCCATCCTGTTCTATTTTGAGACAAACAGGGTGTGCAGGCTAGAACAGACTGCTGTAGCGCTCCTCGCTCCAGGGTTCGCCGCGACTGTGGTAGCCGTTGACCTCCCAGAAGCCCAGTTGCTCCTGTTCGACGAACTCGAGGCCATTGATCCACTTGGCGCTTTTCCAGGCGTACAGGTGAGGGACCACCAGACGCAGTGGGCCGCCGTGCTCGATCGGTAAGGGTTCACCGAACAGCTGGAAAGCAAAGAAATTTTGCTCGCGCACAAAGTCATCGAGGCTCAGGTTGGTCGTGTAGCCTCCGTAGCAGTGAGCCGTCACATGTTTTGCCCGTGGGTCCAACTCGATGCGGCTCATGAAGTCAGTAACTTTAATGCCTGTCCACTGCACACCCAGCTTGCTCCAGCGCGTCACGCAGTGGAAATCGTCTGTGAAGGAGTGAACGGGCATGCCCATGAAGTCATCCCAGCGGAAGCTCTTCTCCCCGGCGAGTCCCCAAACCCGAAACTGCCAGTCGGCCTTCTCAACCTTGGGTGCCCGTCCATAGGTCATGAGCGGGAACCCGTTGGCCAGGTGCTGGCCGGGGGGAACCCGGTCCTTGTCTTCGCCCGTGGGCTTCTTGAAAAATTTGCCAAGCATAGCTGACCTGAAAAGCATTCTTTTCATCTTAAAAGAAGTCCAAAGCACCCTTCAGTTGGTCAGCTCACAACAACACAGGGCGCCAGGTTTCAGGTTGGGGAGGCATAGTGTTGCCTCCCCTGTTTTTTCAGGGTCCCTTCTTATCGCGGAGGCGCGGGTAAACGGCGACCGCCTCAACCTCGATGAGCCAGTTGGGATCGACCAGACTCACGACACCCACGGTCGAGCGGGCCGTTTTGACCGGGTTTTCGGGGTTGTTGAAGAACAAGGCGTAGGCGTCGAACCACCCCGTGTAATCGACGACATTGCCCTTGGCCGGGTCGGGCGTCAGGTAAGCCCTCAAGTACACCACGTCCTCAATGGTCAGGCCTGCTTCTTCGAGCAGCAGCTCGATGCGCCCCAGGATACTGATGGCCTGCGTCTTGGTGTCGCCGAAGGGGTTGCTGCCGTCGGTCGGCGGTGGATCGAGGGCGGCTGGTACCGTTCCGCTCGAATAGTAGTAGGCCCGATCATCGGGGACAGCTACCCCGGATGAGATCGAAGAAGTCGAAGAGCCAAAAAACGTAATTTGCTTCGGTTCGTCGCCCGCTACCGCCGGTGCGGTACACAGACCCATCCCGGCAAGATACACACCTGCCAGCATCAGCCCACCACGTGTACACAAAGATTGGAATCCTCGCATGGAATTTCTCCTGTTGCAATGTGACTATGTTTTTGATCTGGACTAGTTCAGTTGATTGATCTGATTGAGCACGTAGCGTGCCGACTCAAACGCCCCGGCCATCCAGCTACCGATGTAGCTGACGTGCTCCCCGCACAGGTAGATCCGGCCGTCCGGTTCGATCAAGCGCGGGTAGTACAACTCGCGGCTTTCTTCCGACCACGAGGCCCAGCCGCCCAGGCTGTAGGGCACCTTGGGCCAATAGGTGGAGACACTGTTCTCGAAGTGCGCGTTGTACTGGCTGTGAATGAGTGAACCCTGCTCAAGAGCGAGGGCCTGACGTTCTGCCGGTGGCAGTTCGCCGAACGAGTCGGCGGTGGTGCCGAAGTTGTAGTAGCCGCCGATGACTCCCCGCTTACCGCCGTAACCGTAGGACGGATACCAGACCGTGGTGAGGGGCAGGTTGGTCGAGGTGATGCCCCCGTAAAGGTTCTCGTCTTCCTCCCAGAATCGGCGGTTGAATTGCAGGGCAATCTTGCCGGTCGAAGCGTAAGGGACGGCGGCGATTGCCTCCTGGACCTCGGGCGTGAAATCGGACGGGATGCTCTTGAGCACCGAGAGCGGGATGGTGCAGATGCAGTAGTCGGCAATTTCCTCGCGCAGCTGGCCCGTGCGGTCCGAGTAAACGACGCGGACGCCCGCGTTCTCGGGTAACTTGCGAATCTCCCTGATTTCCGACTGAAAGCGAATCAAGCGCCCGACGCGCTTCTCGAACGCCTTGGCAATCTGATCGATACCACCTACCGGCTGGAACATGATCATCTGCTGGTCGTAGCCGGATTCAAAAGCGAGATACCCGGAAAATCCCAACTGCAACAGCGAGGTCAGGTCGTAGGGGGGTGCCACCTCACCGGGGTTGGGACCACCGCCCCTGGGTACGGAGTAGCCCCGGCGGCTTGTACCCGTGTAGAGCAGGTTCTCATCCAACCCGCCCCACGTCCTGAGAAACTCGATCAGGCGCTCCTGATCTTCGGTGGTCAAAGACTCATTGAGCGCGTTCTGGTTGACGGACTTGGCGAGCAGTTCCGAGATGTAACCGTACATATCGAAGACGGCTTCGCGTGAGCGGACCTTGGTGCTCGAGAGAGTACCGACCTCCTGGTTGTAGTAGTACTGCTCACGGTTGAGGTTGGTGAAGACCTCGAGAGGAACGCCGAGTTCCCGGCAGTAATCGAGGGTGACGTGGTGCTGAGGAATGCGGGCGGGTCCCGGGTTGAAGTACTGTCCACGGGCCAGCTTGGCCGTCTGGGTCTGGCCGTCGGTCTCAGTCAGCACGTCCCCACCGCGTACCGTCCAGCACCGCCCACCTGACCGAGCGCGTGCCTCCAAAATTACACAGTCATAGCCGCCGACCTTGCCCAGTTCGTAGGCTGCGGTCATACCCGCGAGCCCCGCGCCAAGAATGACGACGCGTGCCCTGCGCTCCGGCTTACGTAGTTGGAACTTGGTGGTGCGTGCGGCAGCCGGTTCGATAAGATTCATGGCCATCATGGCAGCGTAAGCGGCTCCCCCTGTCGCTGCCACTGACATGACAAAGTCTCTTCTTTTCATGCATCGCTCCTCAACAATCCGATGGTGATTACAAGGACATTGACCCTCCCAAAAGCAAGAGGGACCAAAGACACAAGCGAATTCATGTCTAGAGAGAATTCTCCAGACGTTTTTATCAAGCTCTAAAGCGCTGCGGCAGCAGTCAATAGAAAATCGACATCCAGGCGGACGCCTTAAAATCCGCTCCTAACAAGCTTTTAATCAGATGGTGTCTGACCGAGCTTGTTAAATTGGCGAGAATTTGCAGAGCGAAAATCTGCCGAAGCAGGCCTATACAATAGACAGTTAAAGTGTGCAGGTTTCTTATAACAATCCTGGACGTACCAACATTGTCTCTTAGGCTACAAACGGCCAAAGAAGGTACGTAGTCTTACGGAGGAGCAGAGCAACGGCGGGGCAAATTCTGAATAGTACATCAAATAGTCTATGCCTACAGGCATAGACCATGGTTGTTAATAGTCAGTTCTTGAGACAGAGCTAAGTAGGCGGAGCTAATTAATCGTAAAATCCTGTTTTTGTGAAGCATTTTTCACACATGGGGAAGGGCACGCTGC
>JACMIX010000098.1 GCA_014380935.1 Gloeobacterales cyanobacterium ES-bin-141
ATCAGAAGTGTCGGCACCTGATCTTCGTTCCGCCGCGCTTCGAGGTTTATAAAGCAGTCTCTGAGCAGATTAGGGAGATTTTCTACCGCTACACGGATCTGGTCGAGCCGGTCTCACTCGACGAAGCCTATTTGGACGTGACCATCAACAGGCTGGAGATACCTTCCGCCACGCTGATTGCTCAGCAGATCAAGGCGTCTATCCAGGTAGAGACAAAGCTGACGGCCTCCGCCGGGGTGTCCTGCAATAAGTTCCTGGCGAAGATGGCTTCCGGCAAAAATAAGCCAGATGGTCTATGCGTCATTCTGCCCGAGGAAGCGGCGGCCTTCGTCGAAACGCTGGCGATCGAGAAGTTTCACGGGGTGGGTGAGGTGACAGCGGCAAAGATGCAGCAGATGGGCATCCGGACCGGGGCAGATCTGCGTGCGCACCCCCTTGAAGAGCTGGTCAAGCATTTCGGCAGGGCAGGTCACTACTTTTATGGCATTGCTCGGGGCATCGACGAGCGGGAAGTCATTCCGAATCGGGTGCGCAAGTCGCTAGGTGTGGAGACGAGCTTTGCCCAAGATCTAGAAGAGCGCGGGGTGATGCTCGGGGAGTTGGAGAAATTGGCGCTGGCTCTTAAAGAGCGGCTCGACGAGCATGGCGCAGCTGGGCACACACTGACTCTGAAGTTGAAGTACGCAGACTACCGGCAACTAACCCGTAGCAAGACAGTCGGCCAATTGATTGTCGAGGTGGAGAACATCCGGTCGCTGGCGATGGAACTGTTTGCTCTAGTGGAAGTCGAACAGCAAAAAGTGAGGCTGTTGGGCCTGGCGGTATCAAACCTGCGCAGTGAGTTGAGCACGGACGATGCCGTGCAACTGAGGCTTCCAGTCTGAGAGCTATTGTCCATGCCGTTGATAGAATATAGCCATGTGCGGCCGCTTTACCCTCAGCCAGTCTCCAGAAGCGATTGCCGAAGCCTTTGCGCTCACGGCCCCTCCTGCTGTTGAGCCGCGCTACAACATAGCCCCGACTCAGGACGTTCTCACAGTTAGAGCTACAGCCGAAGGCAGGAGCGCAATCGCCGTGCGCTGGGGCCTGGTTCCTTCCTGGAGTAAAGATCCGGCAATTGGGGCTCGAATGATCAACGCGAGGGCGGAGACTGTGGCCGAGAAACCCTCCTTTCGCTCCGCTCTGCGTTCCAGACGTTGCCTTGTGGTAGCGGATGGCTTCTACGAATGGAAGAAAGTCGAGGGCAAGAAGCAGCCCTACCACATCCGTCTGGTGGATAGCGAGGTGTTCGCCTTCGCCGGGCTGTGGGAGCGCAGCGGCAAGGCGGGCGAGGAGTTGGAGACCTGCACGATTATCACCACGGCGGCGAACGAGCTGATGATTGGCATCCACGAGCGGATGCCTGTAATCCTTGAAACTGCCGACTACGAGCGGTGGCTCGACCCAGGTGAGCAGCAGGCCGAAGCGGTGCTGCCGCTGTTGCACCCGTACTCTTCAAGCAAAATGGTGGCTTTCCCGGTGAGCACGCTCGTGAATAGTCCGAGTCAAGACAAGCCAGAACTGATCAACAGTCTCTGAACGGCGTTCCTTATGAAGGGAGCGGCGGTGTATTAAGGGCTTCCAGAAATTATTGCAAGGTAACCCAGGCCAGCCGTTATGCCCCGTTTTCGAACTCCTGGCTTAAGGGACTGTGGAGTGGAGCCGATTCGCACGTCTCGACCCCGGTCTTTGCCTCAAGTGCCGAAAGCGCATCGGGCACCGTACACTCGATGCCGAGGTCTTCTTGCAAGTCGGCAAGCTCGCCGCCGAAGTGCGACAACTGCCGTCCGAGATCCACGATGCTGCATAGGGACTGAACGAGCTGTGCGCGCGTTTGTGGGTTTGCCCGATCCGACTGCCAGTTGCTGTAACTGACGTGAAACTTGTGCTCGTGTTGCTGCAGAAGTCGCAGTTCACCTA
The DNA here is from genome assembly GCA_014380935.1 of Gloeobacterales cyanobacterium ES-bin-141. Lineage (GTDB taxonomy): Bacteria > Cyanobacteriota > Cyanobacteriia > Gloeobacterales > Gloeobacteraceae > JACMIX01. Next base: position 1,960 of record JACMIX010000098.1, read on the forward strand.
GGAGTTTTTGCTCGACGAGCTGTACGAACTGTTCGAGCGCGGCGTCGCGCCCCTCGGGAACCGTGAGGTCCTGTTGAGCCTGTCCAGGCTGAGCAGTGTTCATAATTTTCTTCCCATGGTGTTCTGCAAGGGCTGTGCCTTCAGTATGAAGGAACCGGGAAGGGAAGCTACAACAACACCAAGCATGGGCAGCACCGATGACGATGCGCCGCTGCTTAGTGGAGGTACTTGCACTGTCACTTATTTATGTCCTGCGGGCTCGACGAAACTCCCAGGGGGGCGTCGGATTCTCCATCTTCCAGAGACCTGCTTTTTGAGTGCGGGCGTTCCGTTCTGCTTCTCGTAGAACGGCGGCGGTGAGAGGGCACGCATCGAGATATTGTTCGTAGACCCACGCTGCACCGAGGCGCACCATCTCAAGCGAGACATTTTTGTCAGCTGCATTGAGTTCAGCCACTGTCCGGCCGTAGCGATCCGTCGCTTTGCGGTCGATAGTGACCTTTGTCCCCTGAGGTAGCAGCATCTTTAAGGCAATCGAGGCATCTTTGCCATATTCCTGTGCAGTTTCAGGAGCATCGATACAGGCGAGGCGTACAGTCACCGGTCTGCCTTCGACGGCCACCCGCACTGTGTCGCCGTCACCCACCGAAATGATGGTCAGTGATGTTATGGACGTAGTTTTTGGGGAGGGTAGAGAAGTGGGTGTGGTCGGCTGTGGTCTATCGCCCAGTACATAGACGTTGAACTGTTTCTCGCAGGCGTACCCGTCACCATCACGATCCAGGTAGGTCGCGCCAGCCTGATAGGCATCACG
>JACMIX010000099.1 GCA_014380935.1 Gloeobacterales cyanobacterium ES-bin-141
AGGTGATGGATCTGGAGGCCGAGGACCCCTCTGACGACGTGCAAGGCCTACCCGAGCCCGAGGAGATGGGGCCGAAAGCCGTAGCACCCGAAGATCCAGAGACCGTAACGCCTGAGGACCCCAAGCCTGACGATATGCAGGGCCTACCCGAGCCCGAGGAGACAGAGCCCGCTGAAGAGCCCTCGTCCCTCGAGCCCAAGCCCGCAGACGAACCTGAGTGACTGGGTTGTGTTTGAGGCAGACCGGGCAGATACGGCTTCTCCGCCCACAATCAAAAACCAATTTCAAAATGATTTTGGAGCACCCTACAATAGAGGGAACCCGGATGGGTGCGACGAGAAGCGCTGTTCATACTTCGCAAGCAGTAGAAGAGCGAGATTCTATACAAGACTAGATGTGCCCTTCCGACTGATCCCCAAGCCAAGACCTTTCCAGTAAAGAAGGTGGATCCATGCCAAAGTACGACTCTCATCTCAAATGTTCCTTCTGCGGCAAATCCCAGGAGCAGGTTCGCAAACTCATTGCCGGACCAGGGGTATACATATGCGATGAGTGTGTCGAGCTCTGCAACGAGATCCTCGACGAGGAGCTTTTTGAGGGTGCAAATCAGCCCCACCCTCAACCTGCCAAGCCGAAAAGCACCCGTCCGGGTCGGCGCGAACCATCCTTCAAAAAGATTCCCAAGCCCCAGGAGATCAAGGGCTATCTCGATCAACACGTTATCGGTCAAAACGAGGCCAAGAAAATTCTCTCAGTGGCGGTCTACAACCACTACAAGCGTCTCAGTTCTCACCTGGAGGAGAACGGAGATGATGTCGAGATCCAAAAGTCCAACATCCTGCTCATTGGCCCCACCGGTTGTGGCAAGACACTGCTTGCCCAGACCCTGGCCGATATGTTGGATGTCCCCTTCGCAGTTGCCGATGCAACTACCCTTACAGAGGCAGGCTATGTCGGCGAGGATGTCGAGAATATTTTGCTGAGGCTACTACAGGTGGCCGACGGCGAGATCGAACGTGCACAGCGCGGCATCATCTACATCGACGAGATCGACAAAATTGCCCGCAAGTCGGAGAATCCTTCCATTACCCGCGATGTGTCCGGTGAAGGTGTCCAGCAGGCACTACTCAAAATGCTCGAGGGGACAGTTGCAAACGTGCCGCCCCAGGGCGGGCGCAAGCATCCCTACCAGGAATACATTCAAATTGACACCACCAATATTCTCTTCATCTGCGGTGGCGCTTTCGTCGGGCTCGAGCGGGTTGTCGAGCAACGAACCGGCAAAAAGTCGATGGGATTCATGCAGAGCGGCGAGGTCCAGAAGCGTGAGCAACGCCTGGTCGAGTCACTCAAGGCGATGATTCCCGACGACCTGGTCAAGTTTGGTTTGATCCCCGAGTTTATCGGCCGCATTCCAATGGTGGCAGTCCTCGAGCCCCTCGATGAGCCAGCACTGATGGCGATCCTCACCGAGCCCAAGAACGCTCTGCTCAAGCAGTACCAGCGGCTCATGCGCATGGACGGTGTCGATATGACCTTTGAGCAGGACGCTATCGAAGCGATTGCCCGTGAATCTTTCAAGCGCAAAACCGGCGCGCGGGCATTGAGGGGCATTGTCGAGGAGCTCATGCTTGAGATGATGTACGAGATTCCTTCGCGGGCAGACATCCGCAAGTGCGTGATCACCCGTGAAATGGTCGAGAAGCGCTCTACTTCGGAGTTGGTCATCCTGCCAAGCTCACTTCCCAAGCCGGAGTCTGCTTGAGCAAGGCTTAATCCTTCATTCGGTACGGAGACTAACCGCCGACTGATTCCTCCTACCTTTTGGCATAGGCCCAGATAGAGCCAACCCATGGAATTGTTAACGTGTCGTCGGATATAGACTTTCCAAAGTATGACCCGAGGAAAGGTCCTGAGCGGGACCACCTGCCCTGGGTTCTAGAATGGTTACTACTGCTGGTCGCAACCCTTAATCTCGGGCTTGTCGCTTTTAATCTCTCGTATTTTCAGCTACGCGACTTGTATGTGCTGAATATGCCCCAGGTAGCCGCGTGGTTCGACCCGGTTAAGGGAGTTGAGCCTCATCGCGATACCAAGGACTATTATCTCGACAGAGTGGATCAGCTTGAGCAACTCTGGGCATCACCCAACTCGAACGTGCAGGCGGAGGCGGACCTGCTGAAAGGCCTACGCGAGCAGAGTGTCAAGATTGTCAGCGAAAGCCCCTTCGAGCTGGCTGATAAACAGGGGACCCTGGAGCGGATTAAAAACCGGATCCGCGCCCACATGAATCCGGGCATGCGCAAGGCCAACCTGTCGGGAGTATCTTCCAAGAAGTCTTTTCTTGATTTCTGGACGGCTGAGAATCTCCGCCCCGAACGTCGGGCTGCGGAGCTTGCCTTTTTCAACTCACAGCTTCGCCCCCTGTTTATGACCAACTACTACCGCACCTATGGCGAGGACGGTGAGTTCGTTGATAAATTTTGGTGGCAGTACGACCGCTGGTTTTTGATTGTCTTCGCCGTCGAACTGATCCTGCGCGTGATCGTCACCAGGATGCGGTACAAAAGCTTTACCTTTTCAGAAGCGCTTGGCAGGCACTGGTACGACATCTTGAATTTGATCCCGGCTGTGAACTTGATCCCGAGTGTACACCTGGGTTGGCTGGGTCTCGCGCGGGCCATTCCTTTCGGCTATCGTCTCCACCGGGTCGGGTTACTCCCGGCCGATTCACTGGTCGTCGTGTTGATCCGGCGCTACTCGCTTGCCATCGCCGATGAAGTTACCGACCAGGTGGTGGTGAACTTGATCTCCCAGGCCCAATCGGCAATCCGTCAGGGAGACTTCAACCAGCTCATCAACCCAACCCCGACTGCCACCGTCCAGCAACGTCCGGATGCCACCGGCAGGTTCGTGGGCCGACAGACGCGGCTCGTGGTCGAGAGGGTTTTGCCCAAGGTTCGTCCGGAGGTAGAAGCCTTCCTGCACCACTCGATCGAGCAGGCTATCCCCCTCACTCAGCGGTTGCCTGATCGTATTACTGAGGGGTTGGTTGATGCGGTGGTCAACTCCGCGTACGGAGCCGCGGCTGGCACTCTCAAGGCAGACCCAGAGGGGGAAAAGCTGACCCGCCAGTTGATCGAAAAGTTGCTGCTCGTCTTGCGGACCGAGTGGCGCGTGGCAGGAACTGCTACCGAAATCCAGACCGTGCTCATTGAGCTACTAGAAGGCATCAAGCTCGACTACATCCGCAACAACAAAATGCCGTCCGGGACCGCATCCACGCGCAAACAGTTGAACGATTAGGCGGTCGAGTTGCAAAGACACTGTAGAATTAGTCGCGGTGCCACCCAGCAACCCGACCACCGGTGACCTGCGATGAAAATTTATGCCTACTGCACGACCAGTGATGACCCTGTCAGCGGTCAGGACCTCGCCGCTCAAGAAGCAGCCATTCGGGCCTTCTGCGAGCTCCAGAACCACGAGCTGGTAGAGGTCTTTCAAGACCCTACCGGCAATAGTTTTGTGCAGGTCCTCACCCAAAAAGAAGATCAGGGTATTGAGGGCATTGCCCTGTTCAAGCAAGGCAAGGTGATGCTCTATGGCGTACCCGCCGAGCGGCCGGTACCTCCAATGGAAATCGATCCGGCCCTTGCCCAATTTCTGGACCGCAATACATCTGCTTGAGACGTCCCGCTTACCAGGGACCCCAGATAGCGAAGGTCAGGCCAGGTCTCTGGATGTTAAAAAACAGAGTCCGGCCGTCAGGGGAAAAAGTAGCCCCGGTGAACTCGCTGCCGTTCAGGGCATTACGGGCAAACTGGTACAGCTCTCCCTGTGGTGTCACACCCACCACGTACTGAATGTCGTCTCCGTCCTCACATAAAAACAGGTCTCCAAAGGGCGCGACAGTGATGTTGTCAGGATTTTCGAGCACGCTTGCGTCGTTCGGCTCGACAAATAGCTCGATGGTGCCGCCCTCGGTCGCCGTTGTACCGGGGATGTAGCGCCAGACCTGACCGACTCCGGCACTGCCGCCCTCGGTGCAGCAGAAGTACACCTCACCATTGGCGTAGATTGCCCCCTCACCGCGATTGAAA
>JACMIX010000100.1 GCA_014380935.1 Gloeobacterales cyanobacterium ES-bin-141
CGGTGCGCTCGGCCAGACGCCTCGATGCGATCCAGGCCGTCACATTCTCGCGTGCGATGCCGGTGTTGCGCACGAGCAATGCCACGTCGTCCGCGTCCAGGTCATCCAGCTTCGCACCGGCAATCTGCGGACTCAGTACCTCGGTCGCCCTTGCAAATTCCGAGAGCCCACGGTATTTCGGATCGGCAACGCTCAGGTCCAGGACCTCTTGCTCGCCCGCACCGATGATGATGGGCGACACGGCAACGACCGCCTGCTTGTCGTCGTAGGCACGGACGAAGAGATCGATCTTGCGAGTGTCGGTCGGCAGTTGATAGGTGATCGTGTACTTGCCACGGTCGTTGGTGGCAGCCTCCACGCCGAGCGGTACTTCGCCACCCACCCGACGGTGGAATGCCTGCACCAGCATCCCGCTAATCGCCGAGCCGTCAACATGCAATACGGTTCCTATAATCCGCCGACCCGTGGGATCAGGTACGCCCGAAACTGAGTCGATAGCACCGCGCTCGGTGAGCACAGTATTGATAACGCTTGAGGTCGCCTCATCGACCTCGCCGGTGGTGAGCAGGTTATGTGCAGTCTGAAACTGCTTCACCGCCGCATGTGTCGAGGTGCCGTAGCGCCGACGTCTCCTCTCGGTGTCTTGGATGGTGAAGCCGAGAAACACAAGCGCCTCGTGCAGGTTCGCGACCTCCGGTCGCTTCATTTGAATTTTCAGAGAAACCTTGATCTTGTTCATTGCAAACTCCTTCTTTCGGCCCGGCAACCAATATCAGTGGCGCATTCGGGGATTAGAAAGCAATTGTGATAATTGCTCAGCCGCCTCTAAGTCTCTTTGCTTAATTTCTTCCGCGACCCAATCCTGATGCTTCTGCGTTTGAGTCTCGCCAAACTGCCTTAATACCAGAACGTCGCTATAGAACGGATGGCTGGAACTGATTGTGGCAAGGTCGAAGTTGGGCGTAAGTATTAATGTCAGCCAGTCTGCCGCCTCTTGCAAGTTCTTGAACTGCCCTTGATCAACCATCTGACCGAAGCGGTAGCCAAAGTAGCTTAGATATAAATCCTCATAGCTAACCCCCGGCTGGGTATCATCTACCGGAATGAGGTTTAGGCGGCCTTTTTGGAAATTTTGTAAATCGACACTCTCTGCTTTCCAAAAGCCTTGTGAGACTCTTGTGACGCTTCGAATAATTCCCCCGCCTTTCCCTTCTTCCATCTCATGACCAACAATTCCTCTGATTGAAAAGGGGAAATTCATGGTTGCGTTAACAGCAGAAAGAAAGTGACCTACCTGATCGCCTTCATCTCTGAACTGTTCTCGGAAACCGGTATCCCCCGTTCGCCCAATGGCTTTTGCGTCGAAGTTGACCGGTGCCAGATTGGTGTTTGATGTCAAATCGATAACACTATTTACCCTCGTACTGACTAAATCAGCAGCCAGCACATCCTGGATCTGTGGATCCAATATTGCTTGAATGAGAGCTCCTGCGGCATTTTCTGCAATGGATTCTCCGTAGCTGTTTATTTGTTGTCCACTCTGTCCTTTGACAACAGCGTTTTTAGGGAGCCCCATGAGGTCAATAAATATTTGACGATTCTTCTCCATTCTCTGCGTCTCATGTTCGAGCGATTGCAACTCGAGTTCGTCCGGTCTAGGTTGGTCTGTCCATTTCCCGTTTTCGTCAATGTACCTAAGAGGGTTTCCTTTGACATACTGGTAGAGGTTCTCGGAGTCGATTGGTCCGAGTGGGTCTGTCGAACACCACCTGCCTAGCCAAGAAATGTAATACCGAGCCCCGTGGTAGGCTAGCCCGGTTGTCTCATCGCGCTCCTTCCCCGTATACCGATACCGCTTCAGGCTCGTCTCCATACTGCTATCTACTGCGTGGTAGGCAGTCGCACCGTAAGGATAATACTCTTCGTAGGAAATCAATCCCCCCGCATCGTTCAATTCCAGACAAGCTGAGCCTAAGTGATTGCTAATTTGATAGCGAAGGATGGGCGTAAGTAAGTTAGTAGGTGGATTAATACCATCTGTAACTTCAATCGTTTTTGTTTCCACTAAGGCAATCCGCTGCTGGTCATCCATCACATGCAGCGTTTCTCTCTCCAGCGCAATCTCACCCCCATTTCCGCCATACTCGCGGTAAATCTCAAAGCTACCCAAGTAAATTCGTTCGTTTATCCGGGTGGGTATTTGCCCTACGGTTCGTTCGGTCACCTTGCGCACCCGCTGCCCGCCAGCGTCGTAGACATACCAGGTCGTCTCCGGCGTGCCGCTGTTGACTACCTGCTGTGCTGAAGCTTGGAGCTGGTCGAGGTAGTTCCAGCGCATAAGTGGTAGGTGCGGCATGGTGATCATGCTGCCGTGGGCATCGTAAGTGTAGGGCTCAAGCGGTCCCCCGACCTGGGTTGAACTGAGCTGATTGCTGGTCTTGCCGGGCTCGATCAGGCTGGGTTCGAGGTAGGCATAACCGCGCGTCCAGCCGGGGTGTGCCGGGTCGCTGCCGACGTGCTGCATTTCGAGGAAGTTGCCGACGGCATCGTAGATGTAACGCTCCAGATACCGCCCCATGGCGTTACCGTCGCCGGGCTGATCCAGACCCGTGTGGAATAGGTTGAACGCGTCGGGGGCGGTGGGTGCGTTGGGCTGACCGCCGAGCTGACCCAGGTGTTCGCGGCCGGTGGCTTCAATTAATTGGTAGATCGCATCGTAGCTGTAGTCGTTGCTCGGTTCGACCTGCGTGTTGCGAAAGTAGATCGTCTGCTGCGCGTCGTCTTCGATGTGAGTGATGTTGCCAGTCGGGTCGTAAGTGTAAGACAGATCTTGCAGAAGTTCGCTGCCTTTAAGCGTTTGCAGGCGGATCAGACGAAAAGTGAGCGGGTCGTAGTCGTAGATAGTGGACACGCCATTGCCGTACTCGATGCGCTCGCGCTGGCCTCTGGCGTTGTAGTTGATATCGGTGACGAACACCGTAGTGCTCGAGGAGCCTCGCAGATTTGCCGCTACGCGTTCCAACAAATTGGCCTCGTTGTAGCTGGGCCGGACGATGCTGTTGTCCGGTGTGAGCATTTGAACGGGGCGATTGAGCGCGTCGTATTCAGTGCGAGTTGTAAACGTCTCCGCTTGCATGGCAGGTGCCACAGCCCAATCGACGGTGTTCTTGTAGTCCTCGGCAAACTGCTTGTAGCTTTGCAGTAGATTGCCCTTGAAGTCGTAGCTTTCGAGGGTGACTAGGCCCGCACCGTCGCAGTGCTGGAGGATACGACCGCGATGGTTGAGGGACGACCCCTGCGCTTCGCCGTAGACAAGGCGCTGGACCAACTTTGGAGTACCGACGCCCTCGTATAAGTACACCTCGCCGGGTCGCCGCAAGGCGTCGTACACGGTCTGGAGCGTATGATCGCGGCTGTCCCAGTTGCGTATGGGTTTACCTTGCGCGTCGTTCAGCACCCAGCGCTCGCCCGCTTCCATGCTGGCGGAATGAACTTGATTCCCCAGCATGTCGTAGTCGTAGCGTATGACGATGCGCTCAAGCGCGTCGATGACTTCGCGCTGATTGCCTTCGATATCGAACACCACACGCGTGCGGTGGAGGGCTTCCTCGGCTGGTGCGTCGGGAGGCGAATTGCCGCGCTTGAACTTGTTGTGAACGATGGTGAGGAAAGTGCGGCCGAGGCTGTCCATGTGCGCCACGACTGGCGTGTTTGCATGCATAGCCGTTTTGGTGGCCGCGACCTGCTCCTGGGTGCCGAGTGCGCCGTCGATACGCTGCGCGTACCAGGTCGGCAGGTAGTCTGTTTCCGGCAAACGCCCGAAGAAATCGCTGATGTCGGGATCGTCTTTCGGATCGCCGACAAGTACCGTGTCATGAACGTCCCAGGTCTCCTGTCGCCAGGGGTCGAAAGCAACCTTCTGCCAGGTGCGGTTCGGGTTGAGGGTGGCGACGACGCGTTGTAGTGGGTCATAGCACAGGATTGGGCTGACACCCATACGGACATCGAACTCGAAGCCGTGGGTGGCGGTGAAGAAGGGCTCGAATTGGCGCACCGGCTTGCCCTTGTTGTTGAACACCGTCCAGCCGCTACCGACCCAACGGGGACTGACGTCGGGACTGTCTTCACTCAGTGGGCCAGGCTCGGCCTGGATTTTTTTCTGGATCTCGCGGCCAAAGCCATCGGAGTATGAGAAGCTGTGCTGAATCTTGGTCTGCTGGTCTGGGAGCAAATCCGCTACATGCGTTTCTCGCACCAGCGCATACACCACCGCAGGCTGTGGCTGCGGATCGGTGGCGGTGCGCTGATACGCGCATAAATCGTAAACCAGACGCGTGGTAGCGCCTTGTAGGATGGCATGCGGATCGGCGAGCGGCGTGTTCAAGTGGTCTAGCATCACAGCGTCGGTTAAATCGGTCTCGAAGCCGATCAGGGTGTCACCCCGGTTCTCCTCCGGCTTACCCATGACTGCCATACCCGCCACCATGCCCAGCACATCGAAGTCAACCTCGGAGCGGTTACCGTTGGGGTCGGTGACTAGCCTGGGTGCCAGCACCCGGTAGTCGTTGACGGCAGTCACGACGTTGCCGACCGGATCACGAGTTTCGCTGGTCAACAAGTCATAGTTGTCCAGGGTGACGGTAGCCGCGTTACCGAATGGATCGCGGACCAGGCGCGAGCTAAAGAAATGGGCCTGGGCCTCAGCCAATTCCTGTGTAGGCGTATCGGCCGTGTTCGGCGAATAGAAGACTCGGCCAGATGGGACCCACCAGTTGCGATCCCCATCGATCTCCACGTAGCCGCCCTCGACCATCATGCTGTCGGTCACCCGGCTGTCGTAAATCTGATTCAGCAGTTCCAGCGTGAAGGCAAGCTTGTAGGCTTCACCGGGCAAGGCACGGGATTCGAGAACGCCGAGAGCTAGAAGTGCGAGCGGGTCGCCTGCATTCGCACCCAGGTCATCCGGGCGATACCGTGTGCATACATGCTCGATCAGACGCTTTTCAAGTCGGCCTGGAGTCAGCGTCTGATCATAGGCGAGAGGCATGGCCGTGCTCGCCGCATCGAGTACTTCGTCGATGCTGAAGCGGCTATTGCTCTCTGGCAGCACCAGGTCCGTCAGCTCGTAGGTACGCGCCTCCACAGGCAGTGGCGTGCGGTAATTGTTGTCGAGGTCCACGGGATTCGTGTAAGCGTTTTCCGTCAGCGTCATGAATATCTGCGTCTGCTCGGCCTGGTCCTCAGCGAGGAGTGTGGGGTCGGTTTGGCGGCGACCGTAGCCGATGGCAACGGACTGCAGCGCATTGCCATAGTCATCCACTGCTAAGGTCAGCGCATGACCAACGCGGGGATCGGTGGGGTTGCGGTCGTAGTGATGGCTCAAGGTTTCGCGCGCGTGGGTGAAGAACACGGCAAAACGGTTATCAGCGCGGGGCTGCTCCAAACGGATTGTGAAGTTCTGCTCGGTGACGATGTAGGGATGCGGTTCTTTATCGGTGCCGTCAAGGGCATAGACTTCCTGGCGCAGCATGGCGCCTTTGAGTGAGCGGCTGGCTTCATATTCTTCTTTCAGGGTGAGGCCAGGCGGCAGTACGGTGTCGTCCAGTAGCAGCGCGCTGGCCTCGGTATCGTTCAGTGCGGGTCGGTAGTACTCACCGCTGTCCGTGTCGTTCAACAATCCGGCAAAGAAATTCGAGACACTTTGGCGGCCCAGGTAGAGACCGGTATGAAACCAGGTGCGGGTGAGGACGGGTGGTATGTGAGATGCAGTGTCGATGTTAGTACCGCTCGGGAATTGCGTGCTTTCATTGAGGGCCGCAAACTCTTCGGTATCCCACTGCTCCACCATGCCGAAGCCACGAAACTCGCGTTCCTCACCGTCGAAGTAGCCATGGTGGTAGGCATGTCGGGTGACAAAGCGGTTGCGGCTGACGTGGTCATAGGTTTCCACACGCTCGACCACATGCACCGGGAACGGCAGCTTGGTGATCCAGGGTTTGCCGTCATACTTGTCCTGCAGGTAAAACTTCGTCGAGGGCACGTACTGGACGCGGGTCTCGGCACCGAGGTTGTTGACGGTCCTGACCAGCAGGTGCGGCTTTTGAGCGCCCATCAAGTTGATGTAGCGCATCGGCCTCCGCGCATCTCCGGGTAGGGGCGATGACCAGACAAGACAGGCGGTGCCATTGCCGAGCAGGTCGGTCGGCACGATGCTCACCAGGTCGTCCACGCGCGGGAAAACGCTCAGGACATGCGGCTCGCTCCAACTGTTGCCGGATTGGTTGAAGTAGAGGCGCACGCCGTCGCGGTGCAGGTAGATGATGTCGGTGGTGCCGCCACCGTCGATGTCAGCGAGCCGGATACGCTCGTGGTCGAACTGGTCCGGGCGGTCGAAGTGCGGGGCGTGGTCCATCGTGATTTTGGCACCGAACCGCCCGTAGCCCAGGTTAGGCCAGTAACAGATCTCGCCGTTGCGGACGCGCACCAGGTCGGTGAGGCCGTCGCCGCTCAGGTCAGCCAGATAGACAGATTGGCTGCCATCGGCAAAGACCAGGCGCGGACCTTTTTCCTCATCAAGTGCCCGCGTGACTCGCTGGGCGGGACCAAATCCTGCCGCGGCCTGCGAGGGGTGCCAAACAAGGGCGTCGTCTTCTGTGATCAGCACGTCGGCGTGGCCGTCGCCGTCCAGGTCGACAAACCTCAGGTTCGCATCGCGCATGCCACGGTTGAGGCGCGACGTGAAGGGGCGGAACGGCTGCCAACCCTCGTCGCCGTCGTGCTCGTACAGACCGGGCATGGGACCGTCGAGGACCACGAGGTCGGGCTGGCCGTCGCCAGCCAGGTCCATGAACTGCGCTTGCCCGCCCGCCAGGGCAAGGTTGGGTTTGACCGCCACCCGCTCCATCGGTGCGAATTCGACTGTGTAGTTGCCGAGCGGGCTGAGGTTGCGAGTGTAGAACCAGGTACCCGCTTGTTCGGTGAAGATGCCAGGGGTGCCCTCGCCGTGCAGGTCGGTCCACTGATAGGCCGCACCGTCCACGCCGATGGGCAGGTTCTCCAGACTTGCAGAATCCACCTCTTCCACCAGGTCCTGCACGACGGGTTGGCTGTACTCGAACTCGACTGGTGGCAGACTGCGCTTCAGGTAGCCGCCGTCTTGCCGCTTGTAGCCGGACTGGGTGACCGAGAGCACGAACGCATAAATGGGATTGCGCTCGTCGTCCGGATTCTGCGCGCGGGAATAGGTGAAATCAGTGGAGTGCACCAGGCAATCGTTGCCGATGCCCTGTTCGCCCTCGAAGTGGTGGAACATCAGCACCCGCTGGCAGAGCCTGGTCGTGCGGACTTCGAACCCGGCGCGATAGGTCGAGAACGGATCGTTGCGGTAGCTCCATACCCCTGCGTCACTGGGTGTCGGCGCGTCGGCGTTGTGCTCGCCGTAGTCAAATACCACCTCGAACATCCAGCCTGCATCGCTGGTTTGGACCGGTGGTAGATCGCTCAGGAAGCGTGGTCGTTGCCCGGCTGCATTCAGCAAGGGGATGCGATTGCCGTAGCGGATGCCCTTGAGATAACGGTTGGCAGTACGTCGAACGTTATTGCGTTCACCCCGGTTGCACTCGTAGGCACGGCTGAGATCCACACCGGTGCCGTCCTCTGGTTTGTAGTCATAGAGAACGGCATTGCCTTTGTCGTCACGGGTCTCGCAGAGTAGCCAGCTGAAGATGCGCCTGGGATCTTCCGGGTCAACAAGGCGGGAGTTGTCGTCCTTGCCGTAGAGGGTGAGGATGTTGTCCTTGGAGATGGAACGCCAGTGGATATCGCTGGGATCGGTGATCCTGGTCCAGCGTTCGATACAGGCAAACAGCCCCTCGATACGCGGGCGATAGCGGTGGACGGAGTAGCCGTCTATCTGGTCCCGGTGAATGACCAGGTTGCCCTGCGGGTCGCGTACCCAGTTGCCTGAAGCATCCCGCCGATAGACAGGCACAAGATCCTCGGCACCAGACAGCATAAAGACATCTGACTCTGTTTCATCCCAGTAGCGGGGTAAGCCCTTGTCGGTCTTGCGGATGAGCGACGGCAGCGATAAGCTCCACCCAAAACCGAAAGGAGTATTGCCCGTCCCAGAGTCATAGGAAAGAAAAAGCTGCGGACCAAACCCAGAGCGACCCGGACTGGTGGCGAGCGGCACAGACATGGAGCCAGTACCAGTGACGGGGTTAGCCGCGAACTTTTCGCCCATCCCCTTGATTGCCCCCCCACCCTTCGGCAGCGAGACAGCGAACACCGAGGGAACACCGGGAACTGCCCGCTCTCCCGACTCCGGCTGCGTCTTTTGACCACTAGCGTTGCGAGTGTCCTTTTGCTCTCTTGGCTGATTCAGCATGTCTGATACCTCGTACTGTGTTGCCAGGACAAGTTCGGGCAAACAGCTTCGCTAGAATGTGGTCCGAATCCCGAAGATAATGGGCAACAAAGCAGGATAAACTTTCACGAGGGCAAGAGTGCGCCTCGTCGCATCAATTCGATATTGCTCGCTCAACGGCTCGCAAGGTAAGGGCGGGGTACGGCGGCTGGTTGCTCAGCTACATCCTCAATTCTTCCGCAATCTACAGCTCTGTCAAGAATGAATGAATCAAGATTTGTATCGGCAGCAGAGTAAGATTTCGATCGTCTAGTGTCAACAGAGGAACGAAACTCAATATCAACGTAAGTGAATGGAGAAGCTAAAAACATCCCGGAGGCATTCCCAGTCACGCCTCGGGGGGTTGGCGCTGTTTTGTGGCCTGGCTGCTTTGTGGCTCGTGCTTCAGGCCGAGCGCATGCGCCTGGGGATTGCCTGGGAGGACGCCTACCACCACTGGCTTGTCGCGGCTACCATTGCCCAGACCGGAGCGGACACAGACCCACTCACCGGCGGGCGCAACGGCTGGCTTCCCCTATATCACTGGTTGGCGGCAGCAGTGTTGTCGGGGGCTGGCTGGCATAACCTGAGAGCCCTCGAATGGTTCAGTGCCGCGCTCACGCTCCTGACCGGCGGCCTGCTTACCTGGCGGTGGGGGCCGCTCTGGGCCGCCCTGTTCCTGTTCAACCCAATCACCGTTCTCAATGGCAGTCTATCCGTGAGCGAGCCCCTGGCCACGCTGCTGGTCGTGGCTGGCATTCTATGTTGGGAGCATGGCCGCGCTCCCTTCTACGCCCTCACAGGAGGGGTGTTCTGGAGCCTTGGTGCCCTCTGCGACCGGGGAAGCTGGCCCCTCGTTTTCCTCGCAGCGGTGTGGCAACTCTGGTGGGGCGACCGGGTTCGTGCGGTCGGCTTGCTTCCACTCCTGGCCCTGGGTACCGGTCTGGTCCTGACCCGACGCGACCTCACACGTACAGCCGACTGGGCTGCAATCGACCAGGGCGGCCTTGCCTGGTTCGACCGGCTCGGGCAACTGGCGGCATTTTCCTGGCAGCCGTTGGCCCTGCTACTGGTGCTCGCATATGCTGGCACCCTGTTGTATTGGCGACAGCTGAGCGATCTGACTCGCCTGCTCGCCCTGCTATGTACGGGTTACCTGACTGTCATCTTTGTCCTGGTGGGGAGCGGCGGCCTGACTGGCAGCAGCCGCTACTATCTGGTTCTCGTAGCGCTTCTGACGATGCTCGCCGCCAGTTGGGCTTGGGCTTCCCGCTCGATAGCCCCGGTACTTGGCGGCCTGGTGTGTGTCGCCCTGGTGCTGTCGAGCCGGCAGTATCTCGATCTGTGGCCGCGCTGGGTCATCCTCAACCGGCCCTCCGTTGAGGCGGGCAGATGGTTGGCCCGTCAGGCCCAACAGGGTTTCCTGCTCACCGATAGCCCGGTCATCGCCTACCACAGCACCTGGCCCACCAACCGGATAAGCGGTTCAGCCGCAACCGGCGGTACCCTCCCCATTCAGACCAGTTATGTGACTGTGATCCCCGACCGGCGCTACGAGCGTGTCTACCCCCTGCTTGGTCGCTATCCTTCGTTACTGGATGGAAACACTCCACCGGGCTGGCTACGCGCGTGGTCTGACACCGATTGGACCGTCCGCTACGGAGCAAAACCCGTGGAGGTGTTCAAGATTGGTCATCATTGATGCGTGAGCGGCACGATTACCCCATAGCCACCGTGGTTGCGCTCGTAAAGCACATTGATTTCACCGCTGCTTGCGTTGCGGAAGACAAAGAAATCGTGACCCACGAGCGAGATACGCTCCACGGCCTCCTCGGTGGTCATGGGAGGCATCGCAAAATACTTGGTGCGGACAACCTCCTTGGGTAGCTCTGCCGCGCGATTCTCATCAGGCGGGCTGACCGGAACCTGCCCCAGGACAGCTACGGCTGTCTTGGGCTTCGGTTTCTTTTGCAATCGCTCTTTGTACTTGCGCATCTGCCGGTGCAATTTATCGGCGACGAGGTCGATGCTCGCGTAAAGATTCTCGGTTCGCTCCTCAGCCCGGATGATCGCTCCGTTTGCCTGCACGGTCACCTCAGCGGACTGGCCCAATGAAATACGAGGATTGCGCTCGACAGAAAGATATACATCCACGCCCATCGTGATCTGATCGAAATGGGAAAGGACTTTCTCCAGCTTCTGGCTTACGTACTCGCGGATAGAATCCGTGACCTCGATATTCTTCCCGTGGATGGCGAACTGCATACAAGCCTCCTGTGGCAAGCTCTACTAAGTCCCTAAAATTGGTAGCGGACTGCCCTGCTGAATCGGGCTTTCCCAATTCACAGACCCAAAACTCTTTCTCAGGGACGACGATGCCCACAGGCTAACATCGGTGATTCTTGCGCTCATCCGCCTTGAGACTCTCTTTAAGTAGTCTTAACGTTACTTTAGAAACGCGGGGCACGTTTATTGGGGTACACGCCCGGACAGGCTCTCCTCGTCCGATTGCGTATTAGACGTCAGATCGTGCTGCAGCAATTGAATGCGCTCCAGACGCGGCCCCTCCGCTTCGAGAACGGTCAGCTCGATTCCGTCAAAAAGGAACTTCTCACCCGGTTGAGGAATCTTCTGACCCATCTGAAAAATCAAAAAGCCACCCAGAGTCTTGTAGTCGTCGGAAAGCGGAAAGTTAAGGCCGAGTCGCTCATTGACATCTTCGAGGTCAGTCTGAGCCTGAACGATGGCAGTTTTTTCATCCAGCCGAGTAATATCGGGGACGACTCTCTCGCCCTCATCGACGATGTTGCCGACGAGTTCTTCGATCAGGTTTTCCATGGTCAAAAGACCGGCTGTCCCACCAAATTCGTCAACCACGATCACCATCGACTGGCGCTCACGTTGCATCTGGGTCAACAGTTCGCTGATGCGCTTATTCTCGGGCACAAACTGAACGGCGCGCGCGAGCGGTCGAACCGGACCGTCGAATTGCAGCTCGCCCTTCGCAAGCTGAGAGACCACATCTTTGATGTGGACCATTCCCCTGATCGTATCGAGAGAGTCTTCGTAGAGCGGGTAGCGCGAATGACCGGTCTGGGCCACCTCGGCCAGGACCTCGCGGATGGTACAGTCAGCCGGAATCGCGTCGATGGATGTGCGCGGCACCATCACGTCAATCGCAACGGCGTCACCAAATTCGAAAACGTTTGCCAGCAGTTCCTGCTCGTCCTTGTCAAGACCGCCAGTGACGTTGGAGGCAATCATCAGTTGCAACTCCTCTGGTCCGATCGGGTTCTGGTGCGTATTGATAGCGTCGCGGATGCCAATCGTCTTGAGCACGACGTCCGAGGACCAGTTCAGCACACTCAGTAAAGGGGAGAAGACAGTAAAGAAAATTTCGTTTGGCCGCGAGATCCACAGGGCCGTCTTCTCGGGATACAGAATGGCGATCGATTTGGGAGCTAGTTCCCCCAGCACGATATGCAAGTAGGTGATTAACCCAAAGGCAATCCCCGCGCTGACAGTATGCACAGCGGCCGGGCTCGAGAGGGCCGGGATCTTGACCAGGAAGGGCTCCAGAACACTTGACACCGTCCCCTCACCGATCCAACCCAGCGCGAGCGAGGCAATCGTGATGCCCAACTGCGTTGCAGACAGATAACGGTTCAGGTCCGACTGGGAGCGTTGCACGGACATAGCGGCACTGCTGCCTTCCTCCACCAGCTGCTCAATACGCGTGCGGCGGACAGAGACCAGCGCAAATTCGGCCGCTACAAAAAAACCATTCAGCAGGACAAGCAACAGGGCCGCAAGAAGTCTGAGGCCTATTTCCGGCCACGACAGTGAAGTTGCTATTACCGTCGCAGCCATCAACATTGAAGGTGGTTCTGACATACACCTACGTACTGGTCGGCAGTGGCTCCGCCGTAGTATGCACGGAGTCATGCACCTTATCCAGTTTTAACAGATCCCCGCTCTTCCTAACCCAGACAGCCGGGAACTTCACAAGTTTTGGGTGGGGCCGTCCGCCCGCTTGGTGTCGCGGTAGCGCTGCTTGAAGACCTGTTGCTGTTCGCGGTGATCGACGATCGCCGTGGGATAACCGGCCTGAGCACGTAGCAGGGGTGGAAATTTTTCCGAGTTGATCAATAGGTCGGTCGCGACACCCGCGAGTTCGGGCACCCAGCGGCGTATGAACTTTGCCCGGGTGTCGTAGCGCCCGGACTGGGTAGAAGGATTGAAAATGCGCAGGGGTTTGGGGTCAGTGCCCATCGAGGCTGCCCACTGCCAGCCGCCATTGTTGGCCGACAGGTCACCGCAGGCGAGCTTTTGCATAAAGTAGAGTTCGCCCGATTGATAGGGCAGTAGCAGGTCCTTGACCAGGAAACTGGCCACGATCATCCGCAGACGGTTGTGCATGAAGCCGGTGGCGTTGAG
>JACMIX010000101.1 GCA_014380935.1 Gloeobacterales cyanobacterium ES-bin-141
ACCCAGGGCATAGGTACCCGGACCGTTACCGGCGTTCTTGCTATTTTGCTGGTTGAGGCGCAGGGTGAGTCGGTTGGCGAGATCGGGCCGGGCAACCAGCTTGGCTGTATAGTTGTCACTCGCGGCAAAAGCGGAATCGGCCCGGCCCGTGACCGTCAGCGGCGGCCCCACCTCGGGCGTCAGAAACCCGAACAGATCGACCGATCCCGAGTTCCTGGGATCAGGATTGGCCAACCCGAAAGAAGGCGCGTCCGGGTTGGTCGAAGGGCCGTAGAACTGTGCCTGGTTGGGCAGGGTAAAACGATAAGGGTAGTCGTTAAAGGCAACGATACCGGTGTAGACGAAGTTGTAGCTGAGGGTGTCATCCCCTCCGCCATACCGGGCCAGATAGGTGCTGTTGCCGTAGTTACCCACCTCGTACCCGAGCGTCAGTCTGGGTGGTCCCTTGGGGGTCTGGGTAATCAAGTTGATCACGCCACCCACGGCTCCCGCACCGTAGCGCAGGGTCGCACCACCCGTCACTACCTCGATACGCTCCAGGTCCTCGACTGCAACCCGCGAGATATCGTTGCGGTTGTTTTGCGAGCGCTGTAGGGAGATGCCGTCGCGCAGCAACTGAAAGCGTTGGTCGTCGAAACCACGCAAGAAAACCCCGCGCGCGTTGCGGACTCCCCCCAATGCAGGCTGGGACTCGAACCCCGGTATTAGTTGCAGGGCCTCAGGGACTGTCCTCGCTCCTTGAGCCCGAAAGTCTTCTTGCTTGACGACGTAGGTCGTGGCAGTAGTGTCGCGTTCGCGTGTAGGACGGCGCGTAGCGGTAACCGAGACCTCATCAAGCAGGTCGCCGGTAGGCTCTTCTGGTGGGAGCGCCTGGGTAAGCCTGGGGGACGTCACGGGTGTGGTCCAGTCCCAGGGTGAGGGACGGTATTCGAGGTCGGCCGCATTGTGGCTTGTCCCGAAGAGATCTTTTGCTTCCGGCAGAGCGGACCCTGCCAGTGCAACTTCAGCTATCAGCACCGGCAAGACCAGCACGAACCAGTGACGTCGCAGTTTGATTGAACTGTGAACCTGGTATGGCTTCACATGCGGCACCTGATAAACCCAGAAACCATTGTCCCGCAGGGAGACGCTCGCACAGCCTTTTGTCCTTGAGACCTTCCCAGAAATGCTCTATTGAATAACCGTTGCATCCGATACAGACATTCGGTGCGCTTTTACCTCGAATGGAGGCGGGATCTGCTTCCAACGCCGGTGTTCGAGCCTACTTTTGCATCTCTTGATGCAACCCGTCTTCTTTTTGATCTGCAGCGAGCAAGTCAGATAGCACAGCGCTTCTCCGGTGACTCGACTCCCGAGGGAATCGCCCGCTGTGCCACTGATGGGCTGGTAGAGCAATTTGACTGTGCTTTTGCCCGAGTGTGGATCGCGGAGCCCGACCGCACTGCCCTGCGCCTGATTGCCTCCTCGGGGCTCTACACGCGCACGGATGGTACCTTTGCTCGCGTCCCCTTCGGGGCATTCAAAGTGGGCAAGATTGCTCAGAACCGGGTCTCTTTTCTGAGCAACAACCTGGCCGACGAACCCTGGGTTAAGGACCGCGAGTGGGCAATCGCCAACAACATCCAGGGATTTGCCGGTTACCCGCTCGTAACGCAGCGTCAGGTGATTGGCGTGTTGGCTGTCTTCAGTCATGCTCCCCTGACGGTGGAGTTTCAAGAAGTATTGTTGAGCCTGTGTACGACGATTGCGATTGCCCTGGAGATGGCCCTGCACTTTGAGCACCAGCGGCAATCCCGCGCAACAGTGGCCGCACCGTCCCTGGAAAACACTTCTCTGTCGGACCAACTGGCCCGGATCTTGCAGGGAACCCGATTTGCCCTCGTAGGGACAGAGCGGGCATTGGCCCTCTCGCTGGTTCAGCTTTTTACCCGTACAGCGGAGGTCTTGAGGCAGGTAGAGTGCCTGTACTGCCGCTTGATCTACAACTCTGAGTCCGTGGTGCTCGAAGGGATGATCGCGGTACCCACAGGCCCGGTTGATACCGGCAGTTGGGTGAGGGCGGCCTTCGGAACCCTTTTCTTTGCAGCCTCCAGTCTGGGCGGCAGCCTACAGACCCGCATCGGGGCGCACGCAAAAGTGATCCAGGTCCAGCTGACGCTGCCATACACCACGGCTCCATCTGGACTGCGAGTGCGTATCCAATGCACCTGGCCCCTGCTGCAGAGCGCTTTTACCCATCTGGCTCAATTGGCGGGACTGACGATTTGCACGACCGCCGAGCGGGAGGTTCCTCTCCTGACCGATGAGCTGGCCCTGGTCTGGATGACCAATATCGTGCTCTGGGTCCGCTCCGGCCCGGGGCAGGTACCAAAAGAGGCCAAGGCCCTGCTCGATCTGTCCATTAGCCCCGTCCAGTTGCGCGAAGCCGTTGCCGCGACCACACAGGGCCAGTTCTGGGGGATGGAAGCCGCCGTCGCGCCTCAAACGGCATTGTCAGAGCGAGAGGGAGAAATCGTGGCCCTGCTCGCCCAGGGGTTGCGCGACCGGGACGTCGCGCGTCAACTGCATATCAGCGAGAGCACAGTCAAGTTTCACATCAACAATGTCCTGACTAAGACGAAGGCTCGCACCCGCTTTCAGGCTCTCTACCAGTTACTGAGTGGAGAAGGTGTATCATCCTGACCTATCGAAATCAACAGGTGACTGGCTTCGGGTACAGGCTGGGCCACTATTGACGCTGAGCGCCTAGCCATACTGCCAGACTTCGGCTTTATGTGGTGCCGTATACCAAGTTCCCCCTCAGGGCGCTCTTAGTCTTACAGGACAAAGCCGCTGAGTTGGTGTGACCGATGCACAGAGCTACTACACGCCTGCAGACCTTGCTCAACGCCGGAGAATTTGTTGTCTCGGCTGAGATAACTCCTCCCCGGCATCACGACCCCGGCAAAATGCTCAAAGTAGCCGAGATGCTCGCACCCCACGTGGATGTGGTGCAGATCAATGACAACCTCCTCTCCCAGGCTCGCCTCAATAGCATGGTGGCAGCCCACCTCATCCAGCAACAAGTAGGAGTGGAGCCGGTTCTGCAGTTTTCGCTGCGCCACCGCAACCGCATCGCCTTGCAAAGCGATCTGCTCGGTTGTGGAGCCCTGGGTGTCCGTAACCTGATCGTGCTGGGGGGTTATCCCTGCACGATCGGTAGCGACCCGCACGCGAAAGATGCCAGTGACATTGAGAGCACGGCTGCCATCGCGGCCATCCACGACCTGAGTACCCAGGGCAAGTTGTTCAACGGAGATGTGATCGAGCCCGCCCCCGATTTCTTCGTGGGCAGCATCGAAATCCCCTGCGATTCACCCGAGGCCCTGCAAAAGAGTATCGCCAAGCTGAGTGCCAAAATAGACAGCGGTGCGCGCTACGTGCAGGTGCAGGCCATCTTCGACCTTGGTCCTTTACAGCGCTGGATGGAGGAGGTGCGTGCTCACGGTCTGCACAAACGGGCTCATTTCATCGCGGCGCTCTTTCCGTTTAGCGGCGCGAAGCGATTGGAGTTCTTGCAAAAGATTCCGGGGCTGAACGTTCCCGATCACCTGATTGCGCGGATTCGCAGCAACGACGGCGACGCCCAGAGCCTCCAGATCACGCTGGAACTGCTCGAAGGCATTCGTGCCATCGAGGGGATCAAAGGGCTCCACATGCGCTGCATCGGTGCCGAGGATTGGGTGCCCCGGATCGTCGAGGCAGCCGGTCTACGCCGGGTCCTCGTGTAGCAGCAGCTCGCGCACCACGTAAGACAAGCTCACCAAAGTATCGAGGAGACTGCCATGCCTGAAGTTACAACTCCCGCCCACAAGCCCGGCGATTTCTTTGTCGATTACGAAGAGAAAGTATTTCCCGATGTGCAGGCAGATCCGGGCGAAAAAGCCCTGGTCACCTTTCACACAGTCGCCTTCGAAGGGTCCATCGGTCTGGTCAACCTGATGACTGCCACCCGCGTTCTGCGCAAGGGGTTCGAAACGTCGATTTTGCTCTACGGTCCCGGGGTGACGCTGGGGGTACAGCGCGGTTTCCCGAAAATTGGTGACGAAGCCTTTCCCGGCCACCAGGCAATGAACAACCAGATCAAGAAATTTATGGAGGAAGGCGGCAAGGTCTATGCCTGCCGCTTCGCTTTGCAGGCGCTCTACGGGCACGGCGAGCCCTCCTTGATGCCGGGGATCCGCCCGATCAATCCCAAGGATGTGCTGGACCTGATCCTCATGCACCGCAAGGAAGGAGCTTTCATCCTCGACACCTGGACCCTCTAAAGCTGGTTAGGGATGGCACCCCCCTACCCCTCAAAATCTTCCGCACAAACACGTAAAAAGATGGACTACACGCGAAAAGTCCGCGCCGCCGCGGCCCAGATAAGCCCGGTACTGTTCAGCCGGGAGGGCACAACCCAAAAAGTCCTCGAGACCATCGAGGCTGCCGCCCGTGAGGGGGTCCAGCTGATTGTCTTTCCGGAAACATTAGTTCCCTACTATCCCTACTTCTCCTTCATTCAACCGCCCGTACTGATGGGCCGGGAGCACATGCGCCTTTACGAAGAAGCGGTCAGGGTTCCGGGGCCAGTCACAGAAGCTGTCGGCCGGGCCGCTAAAACCCATAGCATGGTCGTCGTGCTCGGGGTGAACGAGCGGGAGGGCGGTTCGCTCTACAACAGCCAGCTCATCTTTGATGCGGACGGCAGGCTGGTGCTCAAACGCCGCAAAATCACCCCGACTTATCACGAGCGAATGGTTTGGGGACAGGGAGATGGCACCGGCTTGAAGGTACTCGATACGGCAGTGGGCCGGTTAGGTGCGCTCGCCTGCTGGGAGCACTACAACCCGTTGGCCCGCTTCGCGCTCATTGCTCAGCATGAGCAGATCCACTGCTCTCAATTTCCTGGTTCGCTGGTGGGCCAGGTTTTTGCCGACCAGATCGAGGTGACGATTCGCCACCATGCCCTCGAAGCCGGTTGTTTCGTCGTCAACGCGACCGCCTGGCTCTCGGAGGAGCAGGTAGCCCAGATCAGCACGGACGCGGCACTTCAGCGGGTGCTCAGAGGCGGCTGCAATACTGCCATCATCGGGCCGGAAGGCAATCACCTCTGTCCCGCCATCACCGAGGGTGAGGGCATGGCAATCGCTGAACTTGATTTTTCCTTGATCACAAAGCGCAAGCGCATGATGGACGCCGCGGGCCACTACGCCCGTCCGGACCTGCTCCAGTTATGGGCCAACCTGGCAGCCCGGCCGGTGATGACCCCGGAGTGGAACACAGCGCCCTCGGAGACTGTGTTGTCGAACGGACATCACCATCCAGACCAACCGCTGAGCATTGAACCTGTAAGTCTATGAACCCACTACACAGCAAACAACACTTGATCAGTGAGTTGCAGTCGCAGGGATTAAGGCTGATCGCTCAAGACGGAGTCGCCGGGCGCCGGGGCGGGGCGGGTCCCTCGGATCACAAGGCCATCACCCTGGATGGGACCACGGTCATGGTACCGATCTACACAGATGCCGCGGCCAGTTCTCCCTACACGGCCCGCATTGACCCGGCCACTACCACCGGGGTCCTGATGTACGAGGGAGAGTCCATCTTTCCGGTGAGCTTTCCCCGGCAACCCGAGTTCTACGGCCTCAAGACAGTAGACGGGATTCCCTACTGGCAAATTGCCCTGCTCCACAGCCGTGATGTCCTCGCAACGACAGTTCTACAGTCCTGCGTGCGCTATGCCTCTGCAACCGAGGCCTGCCAGTTCTGCGCCATCGGTCAATCCCTGGAGGCCGGACGCACGATTGCCCGCAAGACTCCCGCACAGCTCGGCGAGGTGGCAGAGGCCGCCGTCCGGCTCGATAGAGTGAAGCATATGGTTATGACCACGGGAACGCCCACCACGAGCGACCGCGGTGCCGCCTACCTGGCCGAGTGCGCCAGGGCCGTCAAGGGTCGAGTTGCGCTACCTATTCAGGCCCAGTGCGAACCCCCAGAAGATTTTTACTGGTTCGACCGCCTTCAGGCAGCCGGGGTAGACAGTTTAGGGATGCACCTGGAAGTTGTCACCCCGGAGATACGCAGGCAGGTCATGCCAGGCAAAGCAACTGTCCCGGTGGACTTCTATTTCGAGGCATTTGCAGCGGCAGTGGGAGTATTCGGCACAGGGCAGGTAAGTACCTATTTACTCGCCGGGTTGGGAGATAGCCAGGCAGTTCTTCTGGAGACGTGTGAACGCCTGATTCACCTGGGTGTCTATCCTTTCGTCGTACCGTTCGTACCGATCACGGGGACGCCGCTTGCCCACCTGGGTGGACCCGACAGTGCGTTTATGTACGTTCTCTACCAGCAAGTAGCTCGCCTACTGCAAAGTGCGGGGATGTCCGCCACGGCAATCAAGGCGGGATGTGGCAGGTGTGGTGCGTGTTCCGCTCTGTCCACGTTTGAGACGACCGGAGCCTGAAATGTCTGGCATTC
The DNA here is from genome assembly GCA_014380935.1 of Gloeobacterales cyanobacterium ES-bin-141. Lineage (GTDB taxonomy): Bacteria > Cyanobacteriota > Cyanobacteriia > Gloeobacterales > Gloeobacteraceae > JACMIX01. The sequence goes on from JACMIX010000101.1 coordinate 6,502, forward strand.
GCTTTGAACTGGCAACTTCCGCTGAGGATCTACGAGCCTACTTTGCCCTGCGCAAGGCCATTTTCTGTCAGGAGCAGCAAATGTTCAGCGGCATCGACATCGACGACGCGGATCGCACGGCCTATCCGATCGTGGCACGTGTCGGTAGTACGGCTCCCTCCGATCAGATCGTGGGTGTGGTGAGAATTTACGAGACACAGCCCGGCTGGTGGTATGGCGGCCGTCTGGGTGTTCACCCGAACCACCGCAGGCAATGGCAGATTAGCCGTGGTCTGGTCCACAAAGCCGTCACCACGGCCAACAGCTGGGGATGCAAAAGATTTCTTGCCACTGTGCAGATGCAGAACGTGCGTTTTTTCGAAAGACTCCACTGGCATTCCCTGGAGGAAGTAACCCTGTGCGGACGTCTTCATCACCTGATGGAAGCGGATCTCACTTATTACCCTCCCAGCGGCGAGCGGCGTCCGGTCATGCCGTTGCTGCTGTGCGAGACGCATTGATGCTCGTGCAAATCGCAGACCAGTTGCGGCAATCACTGGGCGTGCTTCAAAAGCAGGATATCCAGATAGCGGCCAGGTACCTAGGTTTGGACCAGTTCGATGCTGTCTCCTCAAGCCGGATACGGCTGGGGGATGACTGTGCCGTGCTGCCCGAGGGTGACGGGTATCTGCTGCTCGCAGCAGAGGGTATGTTACCAACCCTGGTGGACGCGGAGCCCTGGTTCGCGGGCTGGTGCGCCGTCATGGTCAACATCAGCGACATCTACGCGATGGGCGGCAGACCAATCGCCATAGTTGACGCCCTGTGGAGCCGGTCCCACTCCGTGAGTGAAGGGCTGTGGGCGGGAATGCAGGCAGCAGCGAGGGCATATGAGGTACCGATCGTGGGTGGGCACACCAACTGCCGCAGCCCCTACAATGCCCTCGCGGCGACAATCCTGGGTAGGGCCACCCACCTCATCACGAGCTTCGATGCCCGGCCGGGAGACATCCTACTCGCGGCAATCGATCTGCAAGGGCAGCGCGAGCAGCGCTATCCCTTCTGGAACGCGGCGACGCAGGCAGACCCCATCCAGTTACGCCAAAAGCTGGCGGTCCTGCCGCAACTCGCCGCAGCAGGACTATGCGATGCCGGAAAGGACATCAGTATGGGCGGGGTGGTCGGAACCGCCCTGATGCTCCTCGAGACCTCCGGGGTCGGCGCGGTCCTCGACCTCGACGCCATTCCCCGCCCTCCGGACGTTCCGCTCCCGGAGTGGCTTAGTTGCTTCCCGAGTTACGGTTTTTTATTGAGTGTGCGGCCCGCCGTTGCCAACGCCGTCGCGGAGCGGTTCAGGCGTCTCGATATCAGCTGCACTTCAGTTGGCACGATTGATGACACCAGGCAACTTGTATTGCGGATGCAGAATGCCTCGGTAGTGTTCTGGGACCTGGGCGAAAACGCACTGACAGGTTTCGCACCCTGGAGACCGCACCATTAAAACGACTGTCCTGTATTGCTCCTATGCCTATTTAAGTGAACACACCATCCAACTTCTGGGGAAAACGATGCCTGAAATTCAGTTCGAGGTTCAATGGCCGGACGGCACCCTGGAGACCTGCTATTCTCCATCTCTGATTGTCAAAAAGTACTTTACCCCGGGTGAAGAGTATCCCCTAGAAGAGTTCGTTACGCGTACACGTACCGCCCTGCAAGCCGCCAGCGAGCGCGTCCGAGATAAATACGGAGTGCCCTGTAGCCGCGCCCTGGGGCAAATTCAGCGTATCGAAACGACCGCCGCCCGATACGCTCCATTACTTCAGCCCAAGGTTCGATTCAGGCAGTTTCTGGCCCAGGGTGAGTAGCTGTTAGAGACTGGACTTCCGGGCTGACACCAGCCTCACCGCCACCCAAAACCATTGACTTGTTCTTAGATTAGACTTATTCTTACCTTCAAAGAAGTCCAATCTACTCATCGTTGGAGCAAGCCACATGCCGAACGAGCCGCTATTGACAACCAGCAACGGCAGCCCTGTTGCCAGGGCGGGGAAGCGGCCTGGAAAGTCAAGGTCCAGGTAATGCCCGTCGATGAGGCCTACAACTATCGCTACAACCCCTTCGATGTCACCAAGGTCTGGTCCCACCGGGACTATCCGCTGATCGAAATCGGGCGGATGGTACTCAATCGCAACCCGGTCAATTACTTTGCCGAGGTCGAGCAGGTTGCCTTCTCACCGTCCAATGTTGTGCCCGGCATCGAGTTCTCGCCGGACCGGATGCTACAAGGACGGTTGTTTGCCTACCCAGACGCCCAGCGCTATCGTCTGGGCATCAACCACACCTCACTACCGATCAACTGCCCATTTGCCACCAAGGCGAACAACTACCAGCGCGACGGATTAATGAGCTTCGACGGCAACGGTGGGTCCACCCCCAACTACGGGCCAAACAGCCACGGCGGCCCGGTGCAGGCACCTCAATATGCGGAGCACTCAGAACCGGTCAACGGACGGATCGAGCGGACCGCCACCTACAGCCACGCCGAGGACAACGACTTCGTGCAGGCCGGTGAGCTTTACCGGCTGATGAGCGACGCGGAGAAGGCGCGTCTGGTATCCAATATCGTCGGCCACATCTCGGCTGCTCAGCGGCCGACTCAGTTGCGCCAGATCTGCCACTTCTTCCGGGCGGACGCGGACTACGGCAAGCGAGTCGCCCAGGGCCTCGGCATCGATCTCGAGCAGGAGATGGGCAGACTGTCCAGGCGTCAGGAAACGCTTGAGACAGTCTAGGGAAACACCTGGAATAGCCTGAAGCTTACCGGCCCGCGATCACACGTGGGCCGGTACCATATGAACATGTCGAAGCTGCTCAAGCCATACCCGAGACCCGATTCTTCCTCCTTCAAAATTTCGCGGGGCGGCGGCTTTCCGGTTATTTACTACTGGGCCGAGCAGACCCTCGCCCACCGGGCACTGCTCTGGCGCAAGCTCAACCACCACAGTGCCTGCAAGTCCTGTGCCTGGGGAACCGGCGGCCAGAAAGGCGGCTTCCGCAACGAGGAGGGCGAATTCCTCCAGCGTTGCGCGAAGGGAGTCGAGTCAATCGTCGGTGACCTCCAGGGTCCGCTCAAAAAGGACTTCTTTCAGGCACACTCCCTGGAGCAGTTACAGGCACTCACATCCCAGGAAGCCGAGAGGTTAGGCCGCCTGAGCTACCCGGTGATTCTCAGGGCCGGTAGCAACTACTACGAGCGCATCGCCTGGTCCGAGGTCTACGCAATCGCTAAAGAGGCTTTCAGCCGTCCCCCCGAACGTGTCGCCTCCTACTCGTCGGGCCGTTCCTCCAACGAAGCCGCTTACATTTTGCAGCTGATGATCCGCGCTCTCGGCTCCAACAACCTGGCTGACTGCTCAGACCTCTGCCACGCGGCGAGCACTGTCGGCCTCAAGGAGGTATTTGGCAGCGGTACCTCGATGGTGAGTCTCGAAGACCTCAAAGCGTCGGACTGCGTCGTGCTGCTCGGCTCAAACGCTCCCGCCAACCACCCGCGTCTGATGAACGAGTTGATCAAACTGCGCGAGCGGGGCGGGCAGGTAATCGTCGTGAATCCGATGGTGGAAATTGGTCTCGTCGACTTTGCCTCGCCCGCTTTTGCCAGGTCGATGCTCTTTGGCTCGGAGATTTCTTCGCTCTACCTCCAACTCCACCCCGGTAGCGACGTGGCACTCCTGCTCGGGATGCAAAAGTCACTCATCGAGCGCAATCAGGTGAACTACGACTATCTGAAGGCACACACCAGGGGTTGGGAGGCGGTAGTCGCGCACGCCAGGGCGACGACCTGGGAGGCGATCACCGAGAACTGCGGCATTGACAGAGCAGCAATCGAGCAGGCAGCCCAGGTTGTTGCCCAATCCAGGCGAGTTGTTTTCGCCTGGGCAATGGGGGTGACCCAGCATTTCAACGGCGTCGATAATATCTTTGCCATTGCCAACCTTGCTTTGCTTACGGGCAATGCGGGCAAGCCGGGGGCGGGCACGATGCCTATCCGCGGGCACTCCAACGTGCAGGGATTCGGGTCGATGGGCGTGACCATCCGTCTTAAAGAGGAGATTCGCCAGACCCTGGAGGCGTTGCTGGAGCGGCCCCTCAGCCGCGTACCGGGTTTCGACACCCGTGCCCTGATCGAGGCCGCGGACGATCACCGGATCGACACGCTTTTGTGTCTGGGCGGCAATCTTTTCGGTGCCAATTTTGATTCTGCCCAGGCGAGCCGGGCATTGGGCAACATCGAGACAATCTTCTACATCTCGACCAAGCCAAACCCAGGACACTTCCACGGCGTTGCCGGTCGGCAGACAATCATCATCCCCGTCTTCACCCGTGATGAGAATCCCCACAAGACGACCACCGAATCCGGTAACAACTTCGTGCGTCTCAACGACGAGGGCAGTACTCACCTTCGTGATGCAGACCTGGTCTCCGAGGTCGAATTTCTCACCCATCTCGCCTATCAAATGCATGGGGACGTGCCCTTCGACTGGCGGCGGCTGCAGGACACCGTTTATGTCCGTCAACTGATTGCCCGGACCATACCCGGTTGGGAGAAAATGGCGACCATCGACCAGACTGGAGAGGAGTTCACGATCGAGGGCCGTATCTTCCACGAGCCGGTTTTTCCGACTCCGACCGGCCGCGCCTCGATGTTTGTAACCCCGCTTGCAGACCTGGACAAACCGACCATCCGGGACTTTGGGATCTCCGATATCCAGCAGGGTATTGTCCTTATCCTGAGTACTGTGCGCAGTTACTCTCAGCACAACACGGTTGTCTACAAACCAGGGGACAAGTATCGGGGAATACCTCACCGCCACTGCATTTTGATCAACGCCGAGGATGCCACTACCGCTGGTTTTCACGAGCACGACCGGGTAAGCGTAGTCGGCGGGGCCGGTCAGATGACGCAGATCGAAATCATCTTTGGACCAATCAAGCAGGGAGCAGCCCTGATGTTCTATCCCGAGGTCAACCGGATCATTCGGCCCAGGGTTGACCCAAGATCGGGTACTCCCGCCTTTAAGCATGTTCCCATCCTGGTCTATATCCCCTGCGTGATCGGGTCCTGAACCAATAACTTCAAGATAAGCTAGAGTATTAGAATCTTGATTTACATTTGCTAACTGTTGTGCGCAAACACCTCACACTTTTTGCACGACGGGCTGTTTGTGCGTGCAAGCCATTTTATTTTTGCCTCTCATAATATGATGCAGCGATGAATAGCCACGATAGCGTACCGAGTCGGAGCGGTACGGGATCAGACCTCTCGGGCCGCCTAGAGCGAACGAGCGCGCAAATCTGCTTTGAGATCGAGTCCGAGTTTGGTTTTCTCCCGCCCTTCTTCGCTCCGGCCCTCACCACGCCGCGTGTGCTGGAGAACCTCTGGCAACAGACGCTTTTTGCCTACATCGACAATCCCTTGCCGGTCCGGTTCAAAGAGCAGCTTTTCGCTCACCTGTCGCGCTATTGCGCGGTTCCCTACTGCGTCATCTGCCACAGCTGTGCGCTACGCCCTCTCAGTATGAGCGCCCAAGAGATGCTTGCACTGCTCGAATCTCCTACTCCTACCCAGGAAGATGTCCACGAACAGTTGCAGGAGCTGTCACGACAGGACTGGTCTGTGGACCTGCCGGAGTCGGATTGTGCGTTTGAGCGCAGCCTCCTCTACTGTGCGAGCTTCATCTTTCTGGAGGAGGAAGGAATCGAGCGGGTGCGCTCCGAGTTGCGTCGCCTTCTCGGAGTTGAAAATTATCAGTACTTATGTGTGTTGCTTGCGTATATCAAGACCTGTCACATGTGGGTTGAAGCGCATCCTGAGCTTACCCAAGAAGCAGATAAGCGTGCCCAGGAGCACCTGGAGGACTTACTTGCGAGTGAGCCTGCCCTGAGAGCATTCTTCGACACCTACACCGAGCGCTTCAGACGCGAACGACACCAGCGCGCCGCTCAAAAAGCCATGGTCAGCGCTGAGGCAGTGCGACGCCGATTTTTAGAGCTGGTGGAGGGACTCGACGCCATTGTCGTGGATGGCGATGCTGCTACCTTGCGATTTTCCTTCGTCAGCCAACGCGCCGAGGCACTTCTTGGATACCCGGTCGAGCGCTGGCTAAACGAGCCCGAATTCTGGGCCAATCTGGTACATCCGGATGACCTCGAGCTGACTGCCGCCTATTGCCGCACTGAGGTCTCCCAGGGGCGCAACCATAACGTTGATTACCGCGTCATAGCCGCAGATGGCCGCGTTGTCTGGCTACGCGATTACGTAACCGTGATCGTCGATGAAATGGGCCAGCCGCAGCGGCTGCTCGGTGTGATGCTCGACATTACCGAGCAGAAGTATGCAGAAGAGGCCACCCGCCATAGCGAGCATCGCTTCAGAATGTTGTTTGACGCTGCTGTGGATGCAATCTTAATCGTCGACGACGAGTATTGCTTTGTGGACGCCAACCCGGCTGCCTGTAAGTTGCTAGGACTGCCGCGCGACCGAATACTGGAGTGCCACATCACAGACTTTATTGCGGGAGGTGGACAGGCCGGACTACCAGGCTGGAAAGCATTTCTCGAACAAGGCGAGCAGATAGGGAAGGTGTGTTTGTCGCTTCCGAACGGCATAAAGCGGATCGCTGAATACAGTGCCAGGGCACATTTTCTGCCGGGCTGCCACCTGGTGAGCCTCCGCGATGTGACTCAGAGGGAGCATACACGTCAGGAACTGCGCGACAGCGAAGCGCGTTTCCGGCGCCTGGTCGAGTCCAACCTGATCGGGATTATTTTTATCGATGCAGATGGCGGTATCACCGAGACGAACAACGCTTTTCTGGAGATGGTCGGCTACACGCGGGCGGACCTGGAAGCAGGTCTTATCCCCTGGAGGGACATGACCCCGAGCGAGCACTGCTACCTTGATGAGCAAGCGGCTACTGAACTGCGTAGCGCAGGCGTATGCACTCCTTACGAGAAGGAGTACATACGTAAGGACGGCACTCACGTGCCTGTTCTACTAGGTGCTGCCCTGTTGGAAGGCTCCGGGCAAAACGGCATCGGCTTCGTGCTCAATTTGAGCGAGCGCAAACGGGCAGAAGAGCACCGCGTCGCCCTTGAGCGTACTCGGCAACTCGAAGCACAGATCCAGGAGATGCTGAAGCTCGATCTGCTCAAAGACGAGTTTCTCAGCACTGTTTCCCACGAGTTGCGCACCCCTCTAACCAATATCAAACTGGCCGCCCACATGCTGGAGCAAGCTCCCCAGCAACAGGACTATTATCTACAAATCCTTAAAAAAGAGTGCAAGCGCGAGATCAAGCTAATCAACGATCTCCTGGATTTTCAGCGGTTGGAAGCGGGGTTCGGAGCACTCCAACCCGAGGCCATTGTCCTCGAGGAGTGGTTGCCGCCGCTGATGGAGCCCTTTCACCTCCTGGCCCAGCAACGGGGGCAGTTCTTCAGTTACAACGTGGAGCCTGACCTGCCTGCACTTGTCTCGGATCGCAGCAGTCTGGAGCGCATCATCACAGAACTGGTAAACAATGCCTGCAAATACACACCTTCAGGGAGTGCAATTGCCATCGAGGTCCGTTACAGCACCGCCTCGACGGTCTGGCTGAGTGTGTGCAACTCGGGTGTTGAGATCCCAGCTGCTGAGCAGAGCCGCATTTTCGAGAAGTTTTACCGCCTACCGGGCAACGCGCCCTGGGAACAGAGTGGAACGGGGCTGGGGTTGGGGCTGGTGGCGAAATTGGTTCAGCAGTTGGCAGGAACGATTCAGGTAGACAGTCGCGCCAATCGAACGGCCTTTCTAGTGGAGCTACCCTGGCTTTTGAGGATAGATGAACCGAGCCGGTAAACTATGTCAGGAACGGTTCATCAGTCAGCTCTGCGGGCAACTTGTAAAGCGGAAAGATAAAAAAGTTGAACCTGTTCACCGAAGTTGGCCAAAATTCTCTCGCTTAATGCTTCAAACAGCGCATTTCTATTTGGTGGAGTCAACGCCAGGTAGGGTGAGTAGGTGTTCAAGAGCAACAGGTAGTCATCGACAGTGTACGTAGCCTCGCGGATGTACTGCTCGTAGACAAGATCACAGAACCTGCCCGAGGCGACGATGCGTTGCCCAAACTTCCGCAGGCTCGACTCCTGCTCTGCTCTTGTCTCAAGATGAGCCAGGGCTGGGGCGTGAGTTTCGTAAATCTCCTGTAGCACTCGCCAGACCTCGCGACCGGGCTGCATGCGAGTATTCCACAGAAGAAGCAGTGAGCCATTGCGGCGCAATGCCTGTGCCACCTTTGGATAACTCTCGGGTGACACCCAGTTGAATGAGGTAGCTGCCAGGACCGCATCGAATTTTTCTGCTTCAACGGGCCACTCCTCGAAGGTGGTCGTTCTCACTTCAACGGCCGGGTAGGGCGTGCAGTTTGACTCGGCCGACCGGGACATTACCGCGTTTGGCTCGAGGGCAAGCACCGAGAAACCGAGCCGGGCATAGGCAACGGTCGCCGTGCCCGGACCGCAACCAATTTCAAGCAGACGCGCACCCGGTGCAAGTTTGGCCAGTTCTAGGCTCCGGCGGATCTGATCCTCTCCGTATCGCGGTCTTGCCCGGTCGTATGCCTCGACGACATCCGCGTACCAGACTTTCTTCTGTTCAAGATTTCTATTCCTGCACCGCTCCAGGTACTCCTCCATCCTGCTCTCCTGGCTGCTCGTACCGCCCTTTTACTGTGCCGCCTGTCAAGCCAAATCTGCATGAGGATTAGGCAGGCCACAACTGTACCAGATCGACCGCTGCTGCATTCAGGGTTTCCAAGAGCGATCGGCTGCGTGTTACGATTTCTTGGCTGATGTTTCCGGGAGGTAGATATGAATACCAGCAACGCCCTTGAACTGGCACAACATCTGGAAGTGCTCGCAGATCTGCACTGCTTTTGAGCGTGAGCCGATGAGCAAGCGCCGTCGAGGCTATCCGTCCGAGACGAAAGTGAAACGCGGAGTGCGCGTTGTGCATGCAGATAAGGAACTACACGAAAAACTTGGTAGGGCAGATCTATGCCCCTGCAATTCGGGACGTTCCTTTTAAACGGTGCTGCCGAGATAGTGGCCGGTACGACGGTAGCCGACGCGATGACTACTTTTAGAGAGTAAATAGCTCAAGAGTTAAGGGATTCCGAAGCGCCTGTTCTCAAACCACGCCTCGAACTCAGAGGGGCGCAGGCGGAACCGAGCAAAGTTGCCTTCGTGCAGTGCATGTAATTGTGCCTCGGCGGCCGCCGCGAAACGCAACCGATCCTCCGCTGGCACATGCTCCTCAGCCCAGTGCCGCAGGAATATCGGCAGGTCCTCGCCAACCAGCCGCTGCCGGACCACCAGACCGACCGCTTCGATCATCTCCTGGCGGTAGCGCAACCGAAATGGATCGGGTTCTCCGAGGGATTGGCGAATCGCGAGGTAGATCGCGCACGAGCG